>NZ_CAWQOY010000179.1:0-19375 GCF_963896525.1 Nodularia sp. LEGE 04288 | reverse complement strand
CCACCCCCTAGCCCCCTCCCCGCAAGCGAGGAGGGGGGACCGGAATTATTTGACTCTGTAAGCGAGGAGGGGGGACTGGAATTAGGATTACTGGTGATGTGTTGATTTTGCATCATTTCATATCACTGTTTACGTATATTTATGCATCTACTTCGGTTGAATATAGATTGATAACTTATACTTTGGAGAAAAAATCATGCTTAGGACTAATTTGCAGAAAATGGGGGGATAGGATTTAAACGGAAATCCAGTTCCCCTCCTCGCTTGCAGTCCGGGGTTAGGGGTGGGGTGTTATACCAGAAAAAAGCAATTTCCCCACTACCTCTCTTAATAATGATTCCCGACTTTACGATGATGAACGGCTGTGAGTGCTTCTGGTTTAGAAACTCGTCCTTCGTAAACGTTGCTATATACTGCCCAGTGGTCGCCGCAGTCCATCCGACTCACAACTTCACACTCCATGTAGGCTAAGGCATCGGTGAGAATGGGAGCGCCGTTTTGGGCTGGCTGAGTTCTTACACCTTCAAAACGATCAGCACCAGGGGCGAACCGTTTTAAGAAGTGTCTCATCAGTGTTTGGTAATTGCCTTCTTCTAAGACGTTGAGGACAAAGCGATCGCCTACTTGCATCAGTGATTCAATTGCTCTGTCTTTGGCGACTGCTATGGATAATCCCAGCGGTTTGAAGCTGGCTTGAGAAACCCAGGAGGCTAACATAGCACTGGAAACGTCGCCTTTTTTGGCAGTAATGATATATAGTCCGCCGCTGATTCTGCCTAGTGCTTTGTCCAGGTCTGCACCCAGAGATTTCATCGCTTTAATGCTGCGATCGCGTGTTACCCATTGTCCCAAGTCTGTACCCGCTTCTTCACAAAGTTGGTAAGTATTTTCTGTAGGCGTTTGTTTAATCCGAATCGCTGGGAAAACTGTTGTTAAACCCAAGTTGCGGAATTTAGTCAGCAGAGGATCTATAGGTTCGTCATCTCCACCACCTGTTTCAAAGATGCCGATGGCTTGTTTTTCTTTGGCTGATCCGATAATCGTACTGACTGCGGCTTGGATATTAGCACTACTTTCTACAGGCGGCATACCGATGACAATTCCTGTACAACGGCTGACTAATTCCCGTAATTCTTGTAAATCTATCCCAGCGCCCAAGTCCACAATTTCCACAGCGACATCAGTTTTATTGATACCTTTGGCAATTGCTTGGGCTAGGCGATCGCTATACCCATATTCGGAAACGTAAAATATTCCTACTGCTGTTTCCGCTTTGCTTTGGCTTTGGCTCCAAGTGCGGTAGCGTCCGGTTAACTCTGGGACATTGTGGGATAATAAGGGGCCGTGACCAGTGGCAATCATATCAATGGTTTTCAGTTCAGCCATCCGCTTCAGGGCCGATAAAACTGACCGCGCATTTGGCCCCATTAAGCACTCGTAGTAATATTTAAAATCTGCTTCAATCGCTGCTAAATCATCGTCAAAGGTGCTATCGGAGCAATAATGCAGCCCAAAAGCATCACAGGTGTAGAGAACTTTCGTTTTATGGTCGAAGCTGAATATAGTATCTGGCCAGTGTAAATTCGGGGCAATCACAAATTCAAATTCGTGACCATTGCCTAAATCTAAGCGATCGCCATTTTTGACAATTTGGCGTTTAAATGGCTGATGGACTAAATTTTCCAGAAACTGAATTGCTACCTTAGAAGCCACAACTGTAATATCTGGAGCCATTTGCAGCAAATCTTTCACTAAGCCGCTATGGTCTGGCTCAGTGTGGCTGATAATCAGATAATCAATTTCTGTAGGATTGATTAATCCGGTGAGAGTATCAAAATATAACTGGCGAAACTTTTCGTGAGAAGTGTCAACTAAAGCAGTTTGCTCACCGCGAATCAGAAACGAGTTATAAGTTGTACCGTTTTGTAAACCGAACTCAATATCAAAGCGATCGCGATCCCAATCTAAAGACCGAATGGCGATCGTTTCTTGAGCAATTTCCACAGTCTCTATGGTGAGCCGTTTTTCAGTTCTTTCGGTGAGTGCTACCATAGCTGGCCTCCTTGACACAATAAGTATTTTTTCCCCTGGTTTTATTGTGACACGCCTTGATTGTTAAGCTTTATTAAAAAACCTATGACTGACTTAAAAAAATTAAAACTGTGAAACCACCCAAACACAGAGAAAATCTTTGGTTAGCTTTGGAAATTGGCAATTCGCGGTTGCACTGGGCTTTATTTACAGGTGACACCCTCCAGCACACTTGGGATACCGAGCATTTTTCAGAGTCACTAGCACATCAACTAGCTCAATGTCAAACACTTGCTGATTTACCACCAGAAATTTTTCCTCCCAGGGAAGTAGGAGCAAAAAATTCGCCTCATCCCCCTATCTTTTTAGCCTCTGTTGTTCCCCAGCAAACAGCACTTTGGCAAACTCACCCTCATGTGCGCGTGATTACCTTAGACCAAATCCCCCTATTAAATATGTATCCCACCTTGGGAATTGACCGGGCGCTGGCTTTGTGGGGGGCTGGAAAAACTTGGGATTTTCCGATGCTGGTAATTGATGCTGGAACTGCACTAACTTTTACGGGTGCGGATGCTAACGAGACTTTGGTGGGAGGCGCAATTATGCCAGGACTGGGTTTACAATTTAGGACTTTGGGTGAAAAAACCGGACAATTACCACAGTTAGAAACAGAAATTATCTCTTTACCTCCACGTTTTGCCATGAATACACCAGAGGCCATTCAAAGTGGAATTATTTACACTTTATTAGCTGGAATTAAAGATTTTATTACAGCCTGGGGGCAGTTATTTCCTGACGGCAAAATTGTTCTTAAAGGTGGCGATCGCATCTTACTGCTAAACTATCTCCAATATCAGTTCCCAGAAATTGCCGCGCATTTAATTGTGGAACCAAATTTAACCTTTTGGGGAATACGAGAAATAACCAGAGACTTTTAAATTCTCCCCTCTCCTAAATTCTCCCCTCTCCTTAATAAGGCTACCGTGTACACACATCCTGATCCAAAAAGGGTTTCCAGGCCTAAAAACAGAATTTCACTGTAAATCCGGTTCCCCTCCTCGCTTGCGGGGAGGGGCTAGGGGTGGGGTGTTATGACACAAAAAAGGATTTCAAGACTTGTGTGTACACCGTAGCCTTAATAAGGAGAGGGGCTGGGGGTGAGGTTCTGTATTTTATTAAATCCCCATTCCGAGCAAACTTTAATTAGCCTGGATAAAATTCTGAATATCTCTAGCTAAAATCCCAGGACAAGAACCAGGTAAATCATTTCCAGCGTGAGCAATTATTTGCAACTCCACTTTAGGAAGCAGTTGAGTGTAAGTTTGACTTTTAACTACAGCATCTAGTAAATCTTGACCGCCTTGCAAAATTAAAACTGGAACTTCCATCAAATGCAATCTTTTATGCAGCAATTCTGCTTCAATTTCTAACTCACGCCGTTGGAATAATAACTGACAAGCCGTGGGATATTTTAACAACTTCTGACGCAGACTAAAATTCTGATCAATTTTTTCTTTCAACCCCCAAATTTTATTTAAAGGTCGAAACAATTTTAATAGTTGCGATAATATTGGTGGACCACTGACTAATTTTCGCATTTGACGCGAATATTTTTCTTGTCTTTCTATGCCTACACCTTCTGGCGCTAGTAATACTAAACCACAAACTTGCTCTGGATACTTTAAAGCATAGCTAGCAGCAATCCAACCGCCCAGAGAATAGCCGACTAAGTATACCTTTTTTAATCTCACAGCTTGAATAAATTCAGCAATACACTCCACCTGTAAATCAATTGAGTGATGAACATGAGGATTTTCTGACTCACCAAACCCTAACAAATCTGGTGACAGGCAATGGAAATTCTGAGATAATGACTCAATTACTGATACCCATTGACTGCTATCGTTCCAAGCACCATGTAAAAAAATTACCGGAGTACCTTGACCAGCTTCGCGCCAGAATAGTAGCCCTTGAGAAAGTTTCCTTCGGGAGTTACGGAATAGGGTACTCATTTTAATTTAACGTTAAATCTTAAATTCAAAATAGCTTTACGCCAGTGTTGTCAACCCATTCAAGTAGTCTTTTAACTGCCGAGTGTGGTCATGAGACATTTTTCCTGGAGGTAAAGAATCGGTAGTAAAAGCCTGGATGTCCATAACCTCCAAACTATCTTGGATCTCCATTTTACCTTGAACTTTAGCTTCAACCACAACACAAATTGAATGAATGCGAGGATCTCGGTCAGGTGCTGAGTAAACTCCTACTAAACGGGTAATTTTCACCAACTCTAGTCCAGTTTCTTCTATCAATTCTCGGTTGACTGTTTTAGGAATGTCCTCTCCCCAGTCCACCATACCTCCAGGTAATGCCCAACAGCCATCATCGCGCCGCTTAATCAGGACAATTCGACCATCTGGTAATATCGGAATGATACTAGCGCCAGTAATGGGATGACGGAAGATCATACCCAGTACCGTTTGTCCTACACGCCATAAATTACGTGTGGACTGGACAACTGTGGCAAAAAAAAGCAAGAACATTCAAACTTAAGTTATGTATGTGTGTTGTGTTCTCTAATTTCCTACAATTTACATAAAATCCAGGAATTTGGCGTTAATTTTTGTAGAACACAAATATGCTTGTATTTGAGGATTTTATGCTAGTGACTTCGTATAGTATATCAATCTTCCCATTTGTTGCGAAAGAAATAATGAAAATTCAGTATTTAATTATACAAATATTGCCTTGAGGTCATTTATAGCTGGGGAGTAGGGAGTCGGGAGTTACTTCGACTTACTTCGACTTCGCTCAGTACAAGTCGCTCAGTCACCGGGGGAGTGGGTTAAAACACTTTTGGTGTCTAAGTTTGATTATCCGTTTGCTGCTTTAGCTAAATGCTCAACACCTTGGGACTGGAGAAACGATTCAGGGTACTATTGACATAAATAAATTAAATACGATAGACTAGT
Organism: Nodularia sp. LEGE 04288; assembly: GCF_963896525.1. Lineage (NCBI taxonomy): Bacteria > Bacillati > Cyanobacteriota > Cyanophyceae > Nostocales > Nodulariaceae > Nodularia > Nodularia sp. LEGE 04288. The sequence goes on along the minus strand of NZ_CAWQOY010000179.1, from coordinate 14,375 downwards.
ATACTGTTAAAAGTATCTGGATTACTAAACTAGGCCAAAATTATATCAATAGCATAAGTAGCTGATATTGCTTATGTGATGCCTAGTTACACTTTTTTGTTGTTTATTAAATGAGGTGAACATGGCCAAGCGCCGTAACCCGAAAAAAGAAAAGGCGCTACGGAACCAGGCGTATGCCAGAAAGTTTCGTAAACGGACTACTACAGGAAGAATGCAGAGAAGATTCCAACAAAGACCTCCGAAGAGTGAGGAAGAAGAAGGCGCAGCAGCAGCTGATACAGAATAAGCCCTCTGTTGAAATCCTTATTACTTGAGTTTTTGAATTTTTAGGGCGTGCAGCTAGCTGTACGCCCATATTTTATCTAAACTGCTACCAGAAAACCCTGAAGCTGATTGCCTCATTACCGTGGCATTCCGCCTGTTCCTCTTTTCTGGCAATCAAGTCACAGTTTTTCCCATTTTCTATTGAATCGATTGATCAATTTGAGCGCGGGCTGTAGCAATTGCCTGATTGACCTGTGTAAAACCTGTACCACCGTAACTGTTGCGTGCTGCGACAACTTGACGGGGCGATATTGCTTCATAAATATCTGCGGCAAATGCTGGATGTAATTGTTGCCACTCTTCTAAGGTTAAATCTTTTAACAGTTTACCTGCGGCAATACTGGTTTTTACTACTTTACCCACGAGATTATAGGCTTCCCGGAAAGGGACACCCCTGGCGGCTAGATAATCGGCTACATCGGTGGCATTGGAAAAATCTTCAGCTACGGCTGCTGCTAAACGCTGGGTACGAAATTCTAAGCCTTCCCGTAACAATATTGTCATTGCTTCTAGAGACGCTTTGATGGTGTTAACGCTGTCAAATAAACCTTCTTTGTCTTCTTGGAGGTCTTTGTTATATGCCAGGGGTAGCCCTTTCATAATTACCAGCATTCCTTGGAGATGACCAAATACCCGCCCGGTTTTTCCTCGGACTAATTCTGGTACGTCGGGGTTTTTCTTTTGGGGCATAATGCTGGAACCAGTGGCACAGCTATCTTTGAGGGTGATAAAACGAAATTCTTCCGATGACCAGAGAATAATTTCCTCGGAAAGACGGCTGAGGTGAACCATGATTAAGCTAGCCGCACAGATAAATTCAATGGCAAAGTCGCGATCGCTTACTCCATCCAAGCTGTTAGCATAAATACTCTCAAAATGCAAGAGTTCGGCGGTGTAATGTCTGTCAATGGGGAAAGTCGTTCCTGCCAATGCACCACACCCCAGAGGCGAAATATTGACTCGGCGGGCAACATCCTCCAGGCGTTCCCAGTCCCGTTGTGCCATTTGGAAATATGCCATGAGGTGATGAGCTAAACTCAGGGGTTGGGCGCGTTGGAGGTGAGTATAGCCAGGAATTAAAGTTTCAACGTGCTGTTCCGCTATATCTAACAATACACCTTGAAATTCCCGTAAGTGGCTCCGAATTTCTTGGATTTGGTCGCGGAGATAAAGTCTGGTGTCAGTCCCAACTTGGTCATTACGCGATCGCGCGGTATGCAGCTTTTTACCCACATCACCCACAATTTCTGTCAATCGCCGTTCCACAGCAAAATGGACATCCTCCGCATCAATCCCCGGCTGAAATTTGCCCTGGCGGTATTCTTGGCGAATTTGTTCTAAACCCGCCACCAATTCTTCACCCTCGGCTAGGGAAATAATGCCTGTGTGAGCCAACATTTTGGCATGAGCTTGAGAACCAGTCAGGTCATATTCGATTAATTCAATATCGAAACCTATACTGGCATTAAAACGAGCGATCGCAGGATGCAATGCTGACTCAAATCGCTGACTCCACGTTTGTTCTTTGGTCATAGATTAATAAGAAATTAGGAAGTGGAGAAGTGGAGATGTCTATTGAGGAAGACACAATAGAAATTTATCACTTATTCCCTTCCCCAGTCCCCATAAGAAGCAGGGGAGCAGGGAGCGGGGGTGAGTGGGAAATTATTTTACACTCCCGGCTGCTTAACAACCTTTCCTCTTCTCCTCTGCACCCTCCACCCTGCCCCCTGCGCCTCTACCTCAGTCCCTAGTCCTTAACCGTAGCTTGTCAGATTCTTGAGGATATAGCCAATTACTATCCCAATCAACAGCGCCCAGATTTGACCTGTGATGACAAAGTTATTCCAAGCTTGTTGCATCTGGCCTAAGACATCTGTATCGTTAATTGTTTGAGCTAGCATCGTCAGATTTACTGGCAGTTGCCAAACTAACTGAGATATTACACCACTGAAGTAGTTCATAGCTTGATAATTTATGGGTGATCTACGGAAGTTATTAGTAGCCAGTTGTTTATTTTTTCCCAATAAACACTGACTAAGTATTGAAATCCTAAGTATAGCTTAACTGTAACCATTCAAGATCCAGAAGATGCTATCCGTAATTTCTCGGCTGTTCGCAAAATTTGCCCAGCTAAAACAGCCGCACCAAACCCATTATCAATATTCACCACACCCACCCCAGCCGCACAAGAGTTGAGCATTGTCAACAGGGGGGCTAAACCGCCAAAACTCGCGCCATAACCGATGCTGGTGGGAACAGCAATCACCGGACAATCTGCCAAACCTGCCACAACGCTGGGTAAAGCGCCTTCCATTCCTGCCACAACAATCAGAACTGATGATGATGAAATCAGATCGCGATTACTGAGCAAGCGGTGAATCCCAGCAACACCCACATCCCAAAGACGCTGTACACGAAAGCCAGAAAGTTCTGCTGTCACAGCGGCCTCTTCAGCTACAGCTAGATCAGCAGTGCCGGCAGAGAGAATCCCAATTAACCCCTCCATCTTGGGTTCGAGGGTAGGGGGAATAATCGCACAAATGCGCGCCAATTCGTAATAATGCAAATCTGTAATCTTGAGTTGCAGTGCAGTATAAACGGCTGGTTCAATGCGGGTAGCCATCACCACCGAATTACGCAGGCGCATCACCTCCATAATTTGAGCAATCTGTTCGGGGGTTTTACCAGGCCCCCAAATTACTTCCGGAAAACCAGTTCTGAGTTCACGATGGTGGTCAATTTTGGCAAACTCCCCCACAGGTTCATAGGCTAAGTCTTTTAATGAGTCTAAGGCCATATCTGGGGTAACTTTACCATTGGCAACGGCTTCGAGGAGCGATCGCAAAGTTTCAGGTTGAGTCACAGTAATTTTAGATGAGGGGATGGAGAGATGAACAAGATGAGAAAATAGAGTGTAATATTTGCCTACTCGATAATGTTGATTTCATGAATGTTCCAGAATGCGCCTCCCAAAGCTGAGAATTTGATATTCTCAAATTTATTCCGCACTGCTGACAACGAATAGGGATTAACCAAGTAAATAAACGGTAAATTTTCCTGGGTAATCTTCTGAGTTTCCGCATAAATTGCTTTTCGCTTGGCTGCGTCTAATTCCCTGGCGGCTTGAATGTAAAGGTCACCAATTCTAGCCTCCCAAGGAGCAACTTCCCAGCCTTCTATGGGCTTTTGTCCCGCTTGGGGTTTTTGATTAAACATATGTAATCCACCTTCAGGGTTCCAGACGTTAGCCCCATTATTCGGTTCTAAACCACCACTTAATCCGAGTAAAGAAGCATCCCAGTCAAGAGTATTGGCTAGCTTATCTGTGTAAGTATTCCATGCCAAAGGCGTGAAATCGACTTGCATCCCAATTTTGCCTAAATCTTGGCTAATTTGCGCTCCCATTGCTTCACGGATTCTGTTGCCGGCATTCGTCAGTAAAGTGAAGCGAACGCGGTTACCTTGGGCATCTAATAGTTGCCCTTGGGCATTATATTTGAATCCAGCTTTTTTGAGCAATTCTTTCGCTTTTTCTGGATTGTAATCGTAGGTTTTTAGTCCTTCTTCAGGTGCAAGATAAAAGGGACTTTGGATAGTAAGTGGCGAATCTTGAGTTTGACCCAAGCCGCGAAAAGTATTATTAATCATGGTTTGGCGGTCAATAGCATAAGCTACAGCCTGCCGAAATTCAACTGTATTGAACCAACGTGATTTTATCGGATCTACTAACGGTTTACCATCTCTTATACCTTTGTTGAGATTAAATAAAACAAATGATGTTCCAGTCGCTGGTCCGCCGTTGTAGATTGTGAAATTACCCTGTTTTTCTTGCTTTTTTAGCAGCGAAAAATAATCTGGTGTGACTGACACAGAATCTAAACTACCAGAACGAAATTGCAGCAATGAAGTATCTGTGGATTCTACAATTGACCATACTATCCTTTCAATATAAGGTTGAGATTCTCCTTGTGTCCCTTTACGCCAATAGTAGGGGTTGCGCTGGAGAATTACACGTTGACTTGTGTCATAACGCTCTAACTTATAAGGGCCATTAACAATAATTTGCTCTACAGGAGTATCAACGCCCCATTTTGACAGAAATATGGGCTTACCTTCTTGGTCTTTTGTCTTGATAGATTCTGCTAGGACATGGGCAGGTAAAATTGGTATTCCTAAAATTCCTAAAAATGGTGCAAATGGTTCAGGAGTTGTGAATTCAACCCGCCGATTATCGATTTTTTTGACATTAGGTAATGCCCGACTTTCACCAATCCGCAAAACATCTCTCGTATCTGTGGGAATTTCTTCATTCAGGTAAATGTCGTTGTAAGTAAAAACTACATCATCTACTGTTAATGGTTTACCATCAGACCATTTCAAACCTTCTCGGAGGGTAAAGATAAATCCCAAGTTATCATCGGCAGTTTCCCATGATTCTGCTAAGTTTGGCTCTATTTCACCAGTTATCGGGTTTTGGGTGGTTAAACCCTCGTAAGTCAATCCCAGCAGACTTGATGTTGATGCATCTTGATTGAGAGGATAGTTAAAGGTTTGGGGGTCACTCAGAATACTGTTTACTAACTGTGGTACTTGAGCCGCTGTACTTTTAAAATTAGATGGGTTACAAGCGGCAATTGTCATGGCTGTAAACGCAATTAGACTGATGAGCAACCAAGAACGTTTTGCTTGATTAGAGATTTTTTTATGTAATATCATCATAATTTCTCGTTTAGTTAGTTTGATGACCTAGACGTAAACCAGTCAAACAATTTTAGATTTTAGATTTTAGATTTTGGATTTTGGTTCGACCCCACAGATAAATCAGGGGGCTTGTACCATTAAGGAACTATTGGTCATAGCAGAATATCTGATCATTCAATAAATTGACTAATCACTAGCTACTAATAAAATCACGGCATAAGCACATATACCTTCTTCTCTGCCAACAGGGCCTAATTTTTCGTTAGTGGTAGCTTTGATCCCAATTTGATTTGGTGCTAATTGTAAAACAGTCGCTAACTGATCACGCATTTTTTCAATATGCGGTTTCAATTTGGGACGTTCTGCTACTACTACTGTGTCAATATTGCCTATCTGCCAACCTTGATCCTTAATCAGCTGATGTACTTGAGTTAATAGCACTAAGCTATCAGCCCCTGCCCATTGAGGATCAGTAGGGGGAAAATAATGACCAATATCCCCCAGGGATAATGCCCCTAACATGGCATCCATAATGGCGTGGGTGAGTACATCAGCGTCACTATGCCCCAATAAGCCCAATTCATGAGGAATTTGGATTCCTCCTAAAATTAAAGGGCGATCGCTTACTAATTTGTGGATATCGTAGCCGTTACCAATCCGGATTTTAGTCATTAGTCATTAGTCCTTAGTCCTTAGTCATTGGGAAGTTTCTTCTCCCCTGCTCCCTGCTCCCCTGCTTCTTCCCCTACTCCCCACTCCCCACTCCCTTCTCTTCTTGCCATTTTTTCAGCAAATCGGGGCGGCGATCGCCTGTTCTTTGAATTTGTTGTTCATATCGCCATCGGGCAATTTCGGCATGATTCCCAGATAGCAAGACATCAGGAACTTTCCAGCCGCGAAAATTAGCTGGGCGAGTGTACTGGGGATAATCCAACAACCCCTCCTCCTCAAAACTTTCTGCTTTCAGGGATTCCACTTTGCCCACAGTGCCTGGTAGAAGCCTCACTACACCATTAAGTAATGCCATAGAGGGAATTTCTCCCCCAGTCAGAATAAAATCGCCTAAAGACACCTCACGAGTCACTAAATGCAGCACCCGCTCATCTACCCCTTCGTAATGGCCGCAGATCACTACTAGCTGGTCATAATTTGTAGCCAATTCTTTCAACAAGGGTTGATTTATGGTTTGACCTTGGGGACTCATTAAAATAATCTCTCTGCGGGGTAGAGTTGGCAACGACTCCACAGCAAGAAAGATCGGTTCTGGCTTCATCAGCATCCCCACTCCACCACCATAAGGTTCATCATCAGCCTTATGATGCTTATCAGTGGTAAAATCTCTGGGATTAACCAGATTTACTTGGGCTATCTGTTTTGCTAAGGCTTTAGCCAGCAGCCCGGAACTTAAAACTGAGGTAAAACAGTCAGGAAAAAGTGTAACTATATCAAAGCGCACAGTAATTCGTATTCGAGAACACTAATCTTAAATTTGAATGTCTAGCAAACACAATCAGTCAATGTAGGATAGAACTACAGATAAGTTTAATCAATAGTGACTAAAAGTACCAGAACTATTGATTTTAGGTACAATCAAAAGTTTTTCTAATTACTTAATTTGTGTTTAAATATTGTCACAAGTACATTTAAATTAATAATCTGACTAAGTTAACAACTTCGGTGGCTGCATAGGCCCAGCTTCAAAAAAAGGGTGTTAAGACCGGATAGTCCCAATACCAGAGGAAAAAAGGACATTTTTTTCAAAGGGGGACACCCCGGCACACCAAGTGTCAACTTTATTCTCCCAAGCATTATTTTGCCAGTCTGGAAAAAGTGTACAGGTGAACAACAAGGCACTTGCTTTGAGGAACAGCAACGGACACATGAATCTTGAAGCTTCTGCTGAGGTCGAAGCTGGGCGAATATGTGGATCAGTCCAGAAGTTAAATCGGCAACTTATCCCGATCCTAACTTCAGACAAGTTTCCTCTCAAAAAAGCCAAGTGCAAAAATCATCAGCCTACTGAACCTTGTTAAATTCACCTGAAGTTGTTGACAGGAGAAACATAATGCCGCAATTAAAAGCTAAATCGCTGGAAATGAGGACACCCCAAGCAACTAAAACCGCCGTTCTGGTTATCGGAGGCGCAGAAGATAAAGTTCATGGACGCGATATCCTCAGAACTTTTTTTGGTCGTGCTGGTGCTAGTAAGGCCTATATTACAATTATTCCATCGGCTTCTCGTGAACCCGCTATCATCGGTGGTAGGTATATTCGCCTGTTTGAAGAAATGGGTGCTGAAAAAGTCGAGATTTTAGACATCCGCGAACGTGAACAGTGCGAAACAGCCCAAGTTAAAGAGTCCTTGGAAGCCTGTAGTGGGGTATTTCTCACCGGAGGCGACCAATTACGTCTTTGCGGCGTACTGTCAGATACCCCAGCGATGGAAATTATCCGACAACGAGTGCGAGCCGGACAACTGACCCTAGCAGGCACTAGTGCGGGGGCGGCTGTCATGGGACATCACATGATTGCTGGCGGTGGTAGTGGTGAAACTCCAAATCGTTCCTTGGTCGATATGGCAACTGGTTTGGGTTTTATCCCGGAAGTGATTGTAGACCAGCATTTTCACAATCGGAATCGCATGGGTCGCCTAATTAGTGCGATCGCAGCTCATCCTGACCGTCTAGGTATTGGCATTGATGAAGATACCTGTGCTGTATTTGAACGTGATGGTTGGCTACAAGTTGTGGGTAAAGGCAGTGTCACCATTGTCGATCCCACAGAAGTTACCCATACCAATGAACCTCATGTCGGCGCTAATGAACCTCTAACTGTGCATAATTTGCGCCTGCACATCCTCAGCTATGGCGATCGATTTCATTTGTATCAAAGGACTGTATTGCCAGCTGTGCATCGCATATCTAGCTGAGGAGATAGAGTATGGTCGGTTACACTGTGTTATTGCTTGCGGCCGAAGGCATCGCTGATTTGGTTTTTGGCTGTAAAAAAATCATAAGCATACCATGAAAAATAAAAAACTGTTCGTAATAAACAGTTTAGCGGTCAATTTGAGTAAGAAACTAGAATTTTGGTTCCGAATCTCCATCTACCTATTCCCATGAGAATCCTCAAGATCCAGACCTTACGTGGCCCAAACTACTGGAGCATTCGACGCCACAAGCTGATCGTTATGCGCCTTGATTTAGAAAACCTTGCCGAGATGCCCTCGAATGAAATCCCTGGCTTTTATGAAGGATTAGTAGAGGCGCTGCCAAGTCTGGAGGGTCACTATTGCTCACCTGGCTGTCGCGGTGGTTTCCTGATGCGGGTCAAAGAAGGCACCATGATGGGCCACATCGTGGAACACGTAGCCTTAGAACTTCAGGAATTAGCCGGAATGCACGTCGGCTTTGGGCGCACCCGTGAAACTGCCACACCTGGAATATTCCAGGTAGTGATTGAGTACCTGAATGAGGAAGCGGGACGCTACGCTGGACGAGCAGCTGTGCGGCTGTGCCAAAGTATCGTTGATAGAGGTCGTTATCCAAAAGCAGAACTCGATCAAGATATCCTAGACCTGAAAGATTTATGGCGTGAATCTTCTTTAGGTCCTTCTACAGAAGCAATTGTCAAAGAAGCCGAAAAAAGGGGTATTCCCTGGATACAGTTGAGCGCCCGCTTTTTGATTCAGATGGGTTACGGCGTGAATCAGAAGCGAATGCAGGCGACCATGACCAATCACACGGGCATTTTGGGAGTGGAACTTGCTTGCGACAAAGAAGCGACCAAACGCATTCTCGCGGCAGCTGGAGCGCCAGTACCCAGAGGTACGGTGATCAACTTTTTAGACGACTTGGAAGAAGCCATTGAATATGTGGGCGGCTATCCCATCGTCATCAAACCATCAGATGGTAACCACGGGCGTGGTATTACCATTGATATTAGAACCTGGGATGAAGCGGAGGCAGGTTACGAAGCGGCTAGACTTGTTTCTCGGTCAATTATTATTGAGCGCTATTACGTTGGGCGAGATCATCGCGTACTAGTTGTAGACGGCAAAGTCGTAGCAGTAGCCGAACGCGTCCCAGCTCACGTAGTTGGTAATGGCAGATCCACCATTGGCGACCTGATTTCCGAAACCAACCAAGACCCCAATCGGGGTGACGGTCATGATAAAATCCTCACTAAAATTGAACTAGACCGCAACAGCTACCAACTGTTAGAAAGACAAGGTTACACTCTCAATAGCGTACCACCAAAGGGAGTAATTTGTTACCTGCGTGCAACAGCTAATTTAAGTACGGGTGGTAGTGCTATAGATCGCACTGATGAAATCCACCCCGAAAATGTTTGGCTGGCACAAAGGATCGTAAAAATTATTGGTTTGGATATCGCCGGACTGGATATTGTGACTACAGATATTAGTCGTCCTCTGCGAGAAATGGATGCTGTAATTGTGGAAGTGAATGCTGCACCTGGGTTCAGGATGCACGTTGCCCCAAGTATTGGCATCCCCCGCAACGTTGCCGGGGCAGTGATGGATATGCTGTTTCCCAACCAACAGTCCGGACTCATTCCCATCTTGAGTGTCACAGGTACTAATGGTAAAACCACTACAACTCGACTATTAGCACATATCTACAAACAGACAGGTAAGGTAGTAGGATATACAACTACAGATGGGACTTATATCGGTGAATACTTAGTTGAATCCGGAGATAATACAGGGCCGCAAAGCGCTCATGTGATTCTGGAAGACCCAACTGTAGAAGTAGCGGTACTGGAAACAGCTCGTGGTGGCATTCTCCGCTCTGGATTAGGGTTTGAAATGGCTAATGTAGGTGTAGTGTTGAATGTAGCTGCTGACCATCTGGGCATAGGCGATATAGATACTATCGATCAATTAGCTAACCTGAAGAGCGTCGTAGCAGAAGCTGTATTTCCTGATGGCTACGCAGTCCTGAACGCTGATGATCACCGCGTTGCGGCGATGGCAGAAAAAACGAAAGCTAATATTGCCTACTTCACCATGAATCCTGATTCGGAATTAGTGCGGAAGCACGTCCAAAAGGGAGGAGTAGCGGCAGTTTACGAAAATGGCTATCTGTCAATTGTCAAAGGTGATTGGACGCACCGCATCGAAAGGGCAGAAAATATTCCCTTGACAATGGGTGGACGTGCGCCGTTCATGATTGCTAATGCTTTAGCAGCTAGTTTGGCAGCCTTTGTCCAAAACGTCACCATTGAGGAGATTCGGGCTGGTTTGAAGTCGTTCCGTGCTTCGGTAAGTCAAACGCCAGGACGGATGAATTTATTTAATTTAGGGAGATACCACGCTTTAGTAGATTATGCTCACAATCCAGCTAGTTATGAAGCTTTGGGTTCTTTTGTGCGTAATTGGACAACAGGAGAGCGCATTGGCGTAATTGGTGGACCTGGCGATCGCCGTGATGAAGATTTTGTCACTTTGGGTAAATTGTCAGCAGATATTTTTGACCACATCATTGTCAAAGAAGATGATGACACCAGGGGACGGTCACGGGGATCAGCTGCGGATTTAATTACTAAAGGCATCACCGAAGTTAATCCAGATTCTCGTTATGAGTCGATTTTGGATGAAACCGCAGCGATTAATAAAGCTTTAGATATGGCTCCCGATAACAGTCTGGTGGTAATTTTGCCAGAAAGTGTGAATCGAGCCATCAAGTTAATCAAGCTGCGTGGTTTAGTGACAGAGGAGGTACAAGAACAAAATATCTCCACAACCATCGCAGATAACCAAAATGGGGTGACATCTTCTGTGATCAATACTTTGCTTTAGTCACACAGTAGAGACGAGTAATTGCGTCTCTACCATTGGCTATTGCTGTTCTTGTTCAGCAGTGGTGTCATCATCATCAGAGTTCAATTCTTCCTTAAAACCCCGTAAGGTTTTACCCAGTGCATTTCCCAATTCAGGAATTTTTTTAGTGCCAAAAATCACAATAGCTACTATGGAAATTATGACTACTTCCGGCCATCCCAGTCCAAACATAAGTCTTGCCTGTTAAGGGTCTATAAAGATTAAAGTAGCATTATCTGCCAATTCATCTCAGATGTTGCTGACCATAATAATTGCTAATCACGCTAGAAATTATAATACTACTTATTGGCTGATTTCCATCCCTAACCAATCACTTAATTCATGGGCTAGCCATTCCAATTCCCCTTCCAATTCAGTATTATCCATATTTAGAACATCATGGAGAATACTAGGAGTGCCACCACCAAGCTGATACTTTTGTACTCCTGCCCAAATCTCCAATTTTGCTGATTTTTTTACTATATTTCCGTCAGACTGCTTCTCAAAGTGTTCGGGAATATAAACAAGTTTAGTAATACTTTCTCTGAGGGCTGGACGGGGATGATCAAATTTAAATCCTAATAACTCATATCGCCAGGAAATTTGCTGCTGATCTAAGCTCAGTCTAATGTTGCCAAATAAACTCCACAATATTCTAGATACCGATAAGAAGCCAATCAAACAGACAGGAACTGTCCACATAGCAAAAGCAAAAGAGAGATTGTCAGGAAAGGGGGCAGAAAGAAGAGCTTGAATTATCGTTGAAACACTAAAAAGAATCAAGGAGATCGCACCTATACCAACAAAGAACATCACAAAGAACATCAACGGATGACAGACAACTGGTGGAATCAGAATTTCAAGATGATCCCAATTCTTGGTGAGTTGAATTTTACTCCCCGCAGGTTTAACAACATTTAAAGTGTCTGGAGTGTTCAATTCCGACTTATCCAAAGCTTTTAAAGCTTCCAAAGCAGAACTGCTCCGCCGTTCCAAGCTTGGTTCAGTCATCCACTGTAACCAACTCCTCAAGCCGGGACTCAGATGAGTCACTTGCTCAAACTGAATGCGAAAATCTTTTTGGGGTAAATCGGCGGGATGAGTACCCGTACTTAAATAAATTAAAGTTGCACCTAAACTATAAAGGTCAGAAGCGGGAACAGTCCGCGCCCCAAATTGCTCTGGTGGCATATAACCATAAGTTCCGACTACAGTCCTAGTTCCACCTTCAGCCGCGAGAACGGTTTGTACAGAACCAAAATCGACTAGGTAAACTTGACCAACACTATTCCCAGAACGCTCACCTAATAAAATATTGCTAGGCTTAAGATCACGGTGAATCACAGGGGGATGCAGCCCATGTAGGTAAATCAAAATTTCTAAAACTGCTATAGCTACCTGTTTAACTTCAGCTTCTGTAAAAGTTCGCCCAGTTTGTAGATATTGCTCTAAGGTTTGCGCGGGGATATAACTCTGTACTAAAGCAAATCCTTTAATAGTAGATGAATTTACTTCAAAATAGTCTAAATAGCGAGGGATGGCGGGATGGGACAAAGATTTTAATGTTTCAGCCTCACGCTCAAACAGCTTGAGATCATCCCATTCAAAGTCACTATTAAACGAGAGTAACTTCACAACTACCAATTCTCCGGTTACTTGATCCTTCGCTAATAGCGATCGCCGCCCTGATTTTTTTCCCAATAGCTGCTGGACTTCGTAGCGGTCACCTAAGATTTCGCTGACCATGATGATTGCTGATAACGCTGTGTTTTAACGCTTTTTTAGCTGATAGCTTGTCAAATTGGGCAAGCTGATATGTTTAGTATAATTGTGTCTTTGTATGCCTTCCCAACTTTGGCCTTATGTTACCCCTGGTATTCCCGATGAATTGTTTGAGCATTTGCCAGGTATTCCCTTCAGCCAGCGAGAATTTCGGCTATTATTGATTTCTCAACTGCGGCTAAAACCTGATTCAGTATTATGGGATATTGGGGCGGGAACTGGGACAATTCCCGTAGAAGCCGGACTGCTATGTCCTGGTGGAAAAATTATTGCTGTGGAACGAGATGAAGATGTCGCCAATTTGATTAAACGCAACTGCGATCGCTTTGAAGTCAAAAATGTGGAAGTAATTGAAGGTAGCGCCCCAGAGTGTTTGCATGATCTCAAAGTAGCCCCTCACCGCGTTTGTATTGAGGGTGGAAAGCCCATACAGGATATTTTGCCAGCAGTATGGCATTATTTGCCCCCATCAGGTAGAGTGGTCGCCACAGCTGCTAATCTAGAAGGCTTGTATGCTATTTCTCAAAGCTTCTCCGTGTTGCGCGCTAGAAATATTGAAGTCGTCCAGTCTGCGGTCAACCGCTTGGAGACGCGCGGCTTTTCTCAAACCTTTGTAGCTGTTGATCCCATTTTTATCCTGAGTGGTGAGAAACTAGACTAAATTCGGAGGATGAAAACTGAGGCATAAAGGATAAATCAATCACACCTCATACTTCAGACTTCATCCTTTATACTTCATACTGACTTCTATGCCTTGGTCTCGGATTATTAGTGGAATTGTCGCGATCGCCCTTGCTCTACTTGCCACCCTTTTGGGAGGCTGGTACTTTACTATCGCCATTGCGGTAGTCGTGTTTTTAGGTCAAGAAGAATATTTTAATTTGGTACGAGCTAGAGGTATTTTTCCTGCTGCTAAAACCACCATATTTGTTAGTCAAGCCTTACTGGTAATTTGTAACGTTAATGAAACTTTAGCTGATGCCGTCATGCCCATAGCTGGGACGTTGATTTGTTTTTATTTACTGTTTCAGCCAAAAATGGCCACAATTGCCGATATTTCTGCTTCGATTATGGGACTATTTTATGTCGGCTATTTATCAAGTTACTGGGTACGATTACGCAGCCTTGGTAGTTTAGCCAACAGCAATCTCCCTTTCGGTGGTTACTGGCCTACAGATTGGACAAATATTTTCAACTTAGATCAAAAAAGTTGGGCTTCAGTACCACAAGGTTTGACTTTAACAGTTTTGACTTTCTTATGTATTTGGGCAGCTGACATTGGTGCTTACGTTATTGGTAAATTCTTCGGAAAAACCCGTTTATCTGACATCAGTCCCAAAAAAACAGTTGAAGGTGCAGTTTTTGGCATCACTGCCAGCATTGCTGTAGCCTTAGCAGGAGCCTATTATCTGCACTTGCCAAAATTTGTATTCACTGGTGTAGCTTTGGGTTTACTGATTGGTATTGCCAGTCTTTTGGGTGACCTTACTGAGTCTATGCTCAAGCGTGACGCTGGGGTGAAGGATTCAGGCCAGTTAATTCCTGGTCACGGTGGCATTTTAGACCGCACCGATAGTTATATCTTTACAGCTCCCTTGGTTTATTATTTTGTCACCCTTCTCTTGCCGTTGATAGCAGATATGTGAAGTGGGAACTGGGAGGAGGCAGAGGGGCAGGGGGCAGGGTGCAGGGTAGAAGAGGCAAGGAGGCAGAGGATAAGAAG
>NZ_CAWQOY010000178.1:0-19419 GCF_963896525.1 Nodularia sp. LEGE 04288 | reverse complement strand
TATAAGAGACAGGCGGGCAAGATGCCCGCACCACAAGAGTTTTATCATTAATATCTGTACCTTATAATACCGGGAACTGCTGTAATTAAGTGAGCAAACAGACTGGATATGATACAGAAAATCTCTGAAACTCTCATGACTCTGTGGCCTCTGCGTCCTCTGTGGTTCGTTATTTCCTAAAAATAAGTAGGACGGCGTAAATAATTAAACCTTAGCTGAACTTTGTGCTTTCAAATAGGTAAATACAGATTTATCGCCAATATCTGGCGGAATGGCTTGGAATGCTTTACGCAAGGCAAATACTAGAAACAAAATTGCCCAAACTCCTAATAAAGCTTGTTCCCAGTGAGTTGGTAAAATTCCTACCAAATGTCCCAGCAGAAGTAAGGGAACTATGAAAGTTAATAACTTAGTTTCTAGGCGATTAAAGCAAAAAGCTTCTTTGAAAAAAATACCTGTTAATGCCACGAAGGTAAAACCTATCCCAAATAATGTTAGCGGTTGGTTGTAAACTGCGATCGCTAAAGGTTCACTACTAGACAATGCCAGGACTACTGCTGATATACTGCCGATCGCCCAAAAAACTTGTAATAGTCGGTGCAGCAATGCCATGTAGATGTGAATGGTTAATAAACTGATACCCAGACCAAGACTAAAACAGGCATATAAAGGAGTGAGTGCCGCTATAGTAGTAGGATTATTGTTGAATAAAACCAAAGCGCTGCCGATGGCAAAGCTGAGTGCTGCTACCATTAAACCAGCGCGGTAGATAATCACCCCAGTGCGATCGCTTTCATCAATTGAAAATTCCCCAAACTGACCTTGATAAACTTCTGGTGCAGATAGTGTTTGTGTCGTCATATGCAAAAAACTATAGTTAGGATAATTCTTTAAATTTAAATATTGAATTTTGTCAATAGTATTTAGGCTTAAAATTAAACTTTATTTTATACTTATATTTTAGATGATGCTTTGTCTTCTATCAATTTTATGCGGTTTGGTTTGACTCCAAGAATAAGACTTGTAACGCATCTTGCCAGTTTAGCTGCAACTGTGAGGATGCATTACCGCTATTGATGGCAATTTCTACCCAGCCATGACTACCAACGAAAGCGGCTACTTCTCCCAGTTTCACATCACTATAAGTTTCACATCCCGGTATATTTACCCCAGCGACTTGCACAGACCAATTTTTACCTTGCACATATCTTTCGGGAATATTGCTGATTAAGTTGCCAAAATAATCAATATATTGAATACAACCTGTCACGCCGGAATTAGTTTGGTTGCATTCGCCTATATCCAACTGTACCAAAGTTCCTGAATCGATTTCTTGTCCCAGCTGTTTTAACGTGACACCACTAGCAAGATGAGCGCCCACAGGTGCAAATATATCTCTACCGTGAAAAGTTTTGCTGGGTTCAGGTGTGCGCCAATAATTAGAGTTTGTCAGTTCAACGGTGTTAATGGCTGGACTTTGACTGAGTACCCCACTAAATATGCCATTATCTGGTCCTACTAGAAACCCTTGAGCAAATTCTACCGCGATCGCTCTGCGCTTACTGCCCACTCCCGGATCTACCACTGCCACAGATACTGTACCCACCGGGAAATAGGGATAAGCATTCATCAGACAGAACCTAGCTGCGGCGATATTTTGCGGCGGAATCTGGTGTGTCAAGTCTACCACCGTTAACTGGGGATTAATTTGAGCGATCGCACCTTTCATGACACTAACATAGACATCGCGATCGCCAAAATCGCTCATTAGTGCCAGGAGTGATACTTGATTTATCTGTGGTTCAGTCATGGCTTAATCATAAAATTATATGAAGACAAAATTTTCTGTATCGACAGATACTAAAAATATGATATGTTAAGAATACCAGACATAAGAAAAATTAAACAGGAGTAATATGATGAGTCAGAATAGATTACAAGCTATGAGTCAAGCACAAGAAACTCATAGAGTAAATATTCAAAAAAGCCTAGAGCATCGCTTGCAAGTAGCCAAGGCTAAGAGTGACGAGCGGCTGATTCATCAACTCGAAGCCGAAATCAAATATATCCGTTAATCAAAAGTTTCTAGTTCATAGTTTTGTTGTGTGAAACCCAGCTGCGGCTGGTTTTTTATTTAAAGGGGTTGTCAAATAATTCGCAACCCCATAATATTGGCAGTTCAACGACAAAATACACCAAATTGAAGCTTTATTCGTCTTGTGTAAAGTTTTTATCGAGGAAATTGAGTGCTTGATTGCGGAGTTCAAAATATTCTCTGGAGTTTCGCATAGCAGCGCGATCTCGTGGATGCTCAAAAGGAACCTCTAATATTTCTCCAATCGTCGCTTTCGGTCCATTAGTCATTAATACGATGCGATCTGACATATAAATTGCTTCATCGACATCGTGAGTAATCATCATTACTGCTTGGCGATTATTTTCCCAAATATCTAATACCTGTCGTTGTAATTTCCCCCTAGTTAGGGCATCTAATGCCCCAAAAGGTTCATCCATAAGTAACATTTTTGGTCGGATTGCTAAGGCTCTGGCAATACCTACTCTTTGCTTCATCCCTCCAGAAATTTCATCAGGATATTTATCAGCTGCCGCTATTAAGTTCACCATTGCTAAATGTTCATTTACGATGCTAATTTTTTCGGCGCGATTAGCATCTTTTAGCACTTCATCTACAGCTAAACGGATATTTTCGCGCACAGTTAACCAAGGTAACAGTGAGTAGCTTTGAAATACCATCATCCTTTCGGCTCCTGGTTGCCGAATTTCTTTGCCATCGAGCCGGACTGAGCCAGAAGTGGCTTTGTCTAACCCAGCGACTATCTTCAGCAGAGTTGATTTACCACAACCAGAATGACCAATTACAGAAATATATTCATCTTCACCAATGGTTAAATTAACTCCATCTAGCACGACAAAATTACCTTTATCAGGTGTCGGGTAAGCCTTGACTAAATTTTCAATTTCTAAAAAATTAGGGCGAGACATAACTTGGTGAGGATTATTTACTACTAATGGCATATCTTTCATGATTAAAATCTCCTAAAAACTTTGAGTTATCAGTCAATATCTAGACTGGCGATTTAAGACATAAAGAAACGCGTGGGAGCATTAGCCCTAATTGCAAATTTATTCATATATCCCACTGGGTCGCTAGGATCAAAGCCTACTTTGTCTATGAATACTTCTGGAGGTTCGATTTTATAATCATCCTGGGGACAGTCAATACCCATTTCAGCTGCTATCTCCCGATATAAATCTGTTCGCCAACCGCTGCGGGCGATTTGATCAGCATTTTTGGGAAACTTGGAAATTTGTCCCCAACGGGCAGCTTGGGTCATTAACCAGAGACTTTGGGATGTCCAGAGGAATGTTGAATGGTTTCCTGGCTGTTGCGGAAGGTTCTGAGGAATATTAAAGAAAATCGTGCCATCGGCAGATTTAATGGTGCGGTCTTTGCCATCAAACCCACCATAGTTGTAATTGCCGAGAATTCCCGGACTGGTTAATTTAGAGATGGGTGCGTCGGGATTTCTGGGTTTAGCACCTGTAAAGGAACGGTCTGTAATCAGTTCGGCAACTTCCTGGCGATTTTCCGGGTTGCTGCAATACTGACAGGCTTCTATCATCGCCTTAACCAAGGAACGATAGGTTTTGGGATAATTGTCAATGAAAGATTCCATCACTCCCAATAGTCTATCTGGGTGTCCCAACCAGATTTCTTTGCCTTGGGCGAAGGTAAAGCCGATGCCTTCGTTACCTGTTATTGCTCTAGTGTTCCAAGGTTCAGCCACCATATAAGCTTGCATTGCGCCAATTCGCACATTTGTCACCATTAGGGGCGGTGGCACAATGATGACGCGGAACTCTTTGAGTGGGTCAACACCTGCGGCGGCGGATAAGTAACGGATAAAATATTCGTAAATGGCAGAACTGAGAACTACTGCCCAAACTTTGCGTTCTGTTGGTTGCTTGGCAAAGTAGCCGCGAAAATCGCGCCCAAAGGCTTCTAATGCACCATCTCCGTATTGTTCTTGGTACTCATACCACGGACGTAGCCCAAAATCCCACATGGCTTGGTTCATGGTCATGGCGTTACCGTGGCGATGAATGTTCATGGCTGCACATAAGGGGGCTTGACGTGCGCCTTCTGCACCAATTCTGGCGTTGGTCACAGCACCGGATACTACGGGGGAAGCATCTAGACGACCAAAAATTAGCCCGTCGCGGGATGTTGCCCAACTAGCTTCGCGGTTGAGTGTGACGTTCAAACCATATTTGCGGAAGAAACCTTTTTTCCAGGCGATCGCAAATGGCGCACAATCATTAACAGGGACATATCCCACAATCAAGTCAGGTTTTTCTAAGTCTTGAGATTTGACTAACGGTTCAACAGCTAAGACTTCTTCAGTCAACCCTCTAGCACCTGTATTACCAGCAATACCACAGGATGACAGCCCTATCCCAGCTGTTGTTGCTCCGATGCTTTTAATAAAGTCTCGTCGAGTCCAATGATTATCACCCATTTCTGTGTTCGCTCCAGTGGTAATCAATTATTTTTCCGCAAGCTAACGCAAAGATGCAGAATTATATTGCGTCTTGCTAATTTTTAATGAGACAAGTTTTGTTAATTAGAAACTGTAGGCCGGTGGGTTACTATTTCTTGAATTTTGCCCAATCCGTAGTCTAGAACTAGTCCAGTTACACCAATCACAATCACAGCTAAAAAGACGGAACTGAGATTCAGACGACTCCATTCATCCCAGACAAAAAACCCAATCCCAATACCACCTGTGAGCATTTCTACAGCAACAATGACTAGCCAAGCAATCCCTAAACTAATGCGTAATCCTGTGAAAATATACGGCAAACTTGCAGGCCAGATAATTTTCGTAATCCGTCGCCAACGGGGTATTTCTAACACTCGTGCCACATCTAAATAGTCTTTGGGAACGCTGGCGACTCCCAAGGCAGTATTAATAATTGTTGGCCACAAAGAAGTAATAAAAATTACAAAAATTGCGGAAGGTTCTGCCAAATTAAAGATGGCTAGAGCAATCGGCAACCAAGCCAAGGGTGATACGGGTTTAAAAATCTGAATAATGGGATTAAACGCAAGCATGGCTGACTTAGACATACCAATGAGAAATCCCACAGGAATCGCTACAACTGCGCCCAAGAAAAAACCAATCAAGACCCGTCGCAGACTGGCTATCAACAACCAGCCAATTCCTAAGTTCCCAGGGCCTCGTTGATAAAAAGGATTTAAAATGTAATCAAGATTGGCAATAAAAGCTTCCGGTGGAGTCGGCATTAATTGATGATTAAACAGTGCTACAACCCACCACAACACAATAATCCCTAAAAATCCCAGAGCAGGTAGAAGGAAAACGTCTCTGGCAACTATAGGTTTAGCTTTTTTCCAAGCAGTTTGACCAGCGATCGCCATAATCGCTGCTAAATTTAATTGAAATATCATTTATGACCTCAACAGAAATAAGTGCAGGCACAAAAATCTGAGCAGTACCAGCCTCGGACACTGATGAGATCAAAACATTAGAAAAATGCTGTCTCTTCAGTCTCCTCTCAATGCCTACGAAGTTAGCTGACGGGCTAGGGCTGAGAGATGCCCCTCTCTTTTCGATTTTGGATTCTAGATTCAGAATTTGGGATGAATTTTCAGTCTCAAACTTCAAACCTTTTTACCAATCGATTCAGAGATACGCCCCAAAATTTGGTTCCTCCGCTCCAGCGTTATGAGTTATAACTTGCTGGATTAGGCTGACTTACTCAAGCTTATGTTGAATTGTACACTAATATTTTTAATTTGCAAGAACAAGCTGAATTTGGTTCAATAAACCTATAGCCATATTGATGTGTGTCAAGTAGGTAACGTATTAGCAAAGCTTGGTTAGGCAGTGCATATGTTCACACGCAGCAGTAGTCCTGATCAAGCTGCCATTATCATAGCTTCAACTGTCGTAAGTAAGTCGGCTAAGTTTAGTTCATCGAGGGAGATTACCCATCAACAAAATATGCGTTAAAACCCCCATCCCTTCGTAGGTAATGGGGGCTAGGAGGTTAGGTTTGGAGATTCTTACTGTTAACAAAAACACCTTCCAAACATACCCTTAACTTCTTCTGTTCCGTGAGCGATCATTATCCTTATTAACGTCTAATTCTTCCCGCCGCAGGTTTTCTTGAGCCTCAACCGTATCCGTTTCTACAACCTTCTTAACTTTTACTTCTTCACGTAAAACAGCTTCCTTACGAATTTCAGGAGTTTCTTCGTGAATATCCACACGTGCAACTTCACCTTCGCGGAAGTTCACTTCACCAGGGGAAGCTGTGCGTCCTGCATCTGTTGGCGTAGTGCGTTCAATCACTACACGCTCTTTTTCCACTGGGACAGCAACATTGACTCTCTCAGTTTCAACGTGCTTACCAACCGAAACTTCTCCTGTTTTAACGCGGTTTTTATGAGCAATTAACCGTTCTTCGTACAGTTTCAGGTTTTGATGATTGCGCTCACTAGTATCATACAAATGCGGTTCCCGGTCGTAAGTATAGGTCTCACGATCATAAGTAGACCTGGGTGTAGGTGTAGTGGCTCTGGCTGTAGTCTCGGCATAAGCCGCTGGAGTATCTAAAGGTGCTGTAGACTCTACAGGTGTGGAGGTCTCTAGAGGTGTTTCTGCAAACGGAGTCCGATAAACTCCGCGCACCTGCTCTTCATAATCGTAATCAACCCGTTCGAGGTCGTGAAAATCAGGTAAGCTTTCTACTTGCTCTTGGGTAAGTCCTGTAGCGTAGACTCGTCGGTCAGCATAACTCATGCGAGAACGCCCAATTGGTAACAACACTTGCTTACCAAAAATCCAAAAGCCTGTATCTACAATTAGGTAACGAAACCGTCCTGTATCGTCCACTAAAATATCTTTGACTGTGCCAACTTTTTCATTATTGATGTCTGAGTAGACATCGAAATCTCTGATTTCATAATTATCAAATTCAGCATTTTTATAGTCAGCACCAAAATCTTGAAGTTTATAAAGAACCATATTAGCATTTACCAAAATCTACAATTACCATCCTAAATAATTGGTTATTCTGCTACTTCTTCCTGAAGATTGAATTACAATAATTTTCTATTTAATACTTATAGTAGATTTAATATTTAAATAAGCTCCTCAAATCTCAAAAATTCTCTATCTTGAAAAATAGGTTAAATCTACTTAATAGCTTAATTAGTATTCAGCAAATTTGATTTATAACTTTAGGTACAATTGTTTGAATCGGCAGGTAGATAACCATCGTCAAGAGAAAAAATATTATAGACATACATATAAATTTAAAAAAATTTAATTTAAATTAATGGAGGTATGTTTGGATGTCTAGCTTATCTCGTTTGTCTGCATTGACTGCCTCTTTGGTAACTCTAGGGCTAGCCGCTGTAACTTCTCCAGTTTTAGCACAGAATATTTTTCCTGATGTTCCCCCTGATTATTGGGCGCAACCATTTATTGAGCGTTTAGCTGAACGAAATATTATTGTAGGATATCCAGACGGCACATTTCGACCCGAACAGGCTGTAAATCGTGATGAATTCGCAGCCATGATTCGTCAAGCTTTTGATCAAAAGCCAGTACGGCAAATCGAAGATGCAAGCTCTTTTCAAGATGTTCCTGAAGGATATTGGGCATCTGAGGCCATTGAAGAAGCTTATCAACAAGGATTTATGAGCAGTTATCCTGGTGGTTTCTTTCGCCCAAATCAGCCAGTTTCTAGGGTAGATGCCTTAGTTACCCTGACTAGAGGCTTGAATTTAGCACCAAAAACTCGTCGAGCTGTGAGAAGGCCTATATATTTGCCATTAGCAATGACTTCTTTAATGCAGCCTTTAGTAGCAGCAGCACCTCAGCCAACTACGCCTGTAGCAGCACTGGCAAAAGATTATTATACTGATGCCCAACAAATTCCTCCGTATGCTATTAATTACGTAGGCATAGCAACACAAAAAAATATGGTGGTTAATTATCCGAATCCCAGAGAGCTAGAACCTAACGAACCTCTAAGACGTGCAACTGCGGCTGCTTTTATCCATCAAACTTTGGTTGCTCAGGAGAGAATTGAACCTCTGCCTAGTAATGTAGAAGCTTATAACTATATTGTTCGCCCGGAAGTTAGCCAAGCTGCACGATAAATTCCCAAAGCAGTCAATACAAGAGTTCACCAATTAGATATTGAGCAAATTCAAATATGCTTCTGACATTAGCCTTATAGAGACGTTGTATACAACGTCTCTACATTCACTTTAAGCCTTGTTAAGATTTAGGCTTGTAAGTCGAAGCAACGTGTAAGTCTTTCAGCTGTTTGGCATCTACCCCTGAAGGCGCATCTGTGAGTAAACAACGGGCTTGTTGTGTCTTGGGAAAAGCAATGACATCCCGAATGGATTCTTCCCCAGCTAGCAACATTACCAAACGGTCTAAACCATAGGCAATGCCACCATGTGGCGGTGTACCATATTCAAACGCCTCCAAGAGAAAGCCAAATTTATCCTGTGCTTCTTCCGGAGACAAACCAATGGCTTCAAACACCTGCTGTTGAATATCTCCTTGATAAATCCGCAGACTTCCGCCACCAATTTCTAAACCGTTTAACACCAAATCGTAAGCTTGGGCGCGTGCGGTTTTTAAATCACTCACATCTTCAGGATGGGGTGCAGTAAAGGGGTGGTGCAGTGCTTCTAGGCGTTTTTCGTCAGCATTCCACTCAAACATGGGGAAATCTGTAATCCAGAGTAAGTTAGTTTTTTCGGGATTAATTAACTTAAATTCCTTCGCTACAACTTGCCGCAATCTGTCTAAAGTTTTATTAACTTTAACCGTGTCAGCAGCCGCAAATAATAACAAATGACCGGCTTTTGCACCTGTGCGTTGCAAAATTTCCTGTTTTTGGGCTTCGCTGAGGTTGTCTTTAATTGCGCCAATGGTGTCAATTTCACCATTTTCTCGCACGCGGATGTACGCTAAACCTTTTGCACCGGCTTCGCTGGCTTCCTTGAATAAGTCACCGCCTGGTTTAATGCGGACATTGGAAATAACATCGTTACCGTTAGGAATGGGTAGAATTTTGACGATACCACCATGAGCGATCGCATCCCGAAAAACTTTAAACCCAGAGTCTTTTAAAACATCGGAAACATCGACTAATTCTAAGTCATAGCGGGTATCTGGTTTATCGCTACCATAGCGTGACATCGCATCGGCGTAGGTCAGACGGGGAAATGGTAAGTTTAACTCGATACCTTTAACTGTTTTGAAGATATGAGCCACTAACTTCTCATTCAGGGCAATAATTTCTTCTTGGGACATGAAACTCATTTCCATGTCCAATTGAGTAAATTCTGGTTGTCTGTCGGCGCGTAAATCTTCGTCACGGAAGCAACGGGCAATCTGATAATATCGATCCATACCCGATACCATGAGTATCTGTTTGAATAGCTGGGGTGATTGCGGCAAAGCAAACCACTCGCCAGGATTCGCCCGACTGGGTAAAATGTAATCCCTCGCACCTTCTGGGGTGGAACGGGTAAGAATGGGGGTTTCAATTTCGATAAAACCTTCGAGGTCTTCTAAGAAACGACGCATGGCTTTGACGACTTGATGACGCAATTGCATATTCTGCGCCATGCGTTCTCTTCGCAAATCTAAATAACGATACTTCAGCCGCAAGTCTTCCCGCACAGTTTCGGTGTCAGCTGTGGAAACTTGGAATGGTAATTGTTTACTAACGCCGTTAAGCAGTGTAATTTTGTCGGCGTAGATTTCAACTTCGCCAGTAGGGAGGCGGGGATTCAAAGATTCGTCGGGACGGTGCGTTACCCTACCGATGATTTCGACAACGTATTCATTCCGCAGGCTGTTGGCCTGTTCGTAGGAATCTGGGGTGCGTTGCGGATCACTGACAATTTGGAGAATGCCAGAGCGATCGCGCAAATCTAAGAATATCACGCCCCCATGATCGCGGCGACGGTCTACCCAACCGTATAAGGTAACAGTTTCTCCAATATCTTTTTTTCGGAGTTCGCCGCAATAGTGAGTTCGCATAAGTGTTAGTTTGATTCTGTCGGGCTAGATGGGCTATTAAATCTCAAAGCTTTCCCATTATCTAGCATCAATAGTAATTGTAGTAGTTTCAGTTCAAGAAAAAAAGTTCAGCGATTTCTCATCGCCTGGGCTAGATGCTGTTTCTAAGTAGGTAGGCTACGTAACAATAAATAAACTGTAGGGTGTGTTGTCGCACAGCGCAACGCACCGTCAACAATCCCAGGTACAAGGTGCGGTGGTCTCTATGACATAACTCCGAATAATTTACATTCCTTCATATACATGGAATTTTTCTCACCGACTTACTTATACCAATTCTTTATGAGGATGCGCTGAATTATAGGACGAACGAACCACGTTGGCGCTAGCCTCTCCCTTTGGGAGAAGTACACAAAGAAATTTAGCGCAGCTTTACACAGAAATGGGATTAATATTTTCGATTTCATTAATTTTGGTTTGGTTGAGCTGATTTCATCGAATTTTACATATATCAGCTATTTAAATTTAGAAAACACTACACAATAAATACTGAGTGCTAATTATTTTGATCCAAGCCCCGCATTGAAAGTGGGCGGTCTTTCAACTCAGCAGTCCTGATCAAGTCCCAAGTAACAAAACATGGTAATATAGCTATGTTCGATTCAGTCATACACTGGAAAAAAACACAGCCAAAAATTTAAATTTTACATCCATAAACCCTTTTTTCCGCTGCCACTTATTATCCATAAACTTCCATGACTGAAATTTCCTTCCGGCCTAATACAATAGATGAAGTAGCCTTCCGTTATGTTGTCGAAAATAACGAATATCGAATTCCTGAACAGCTGCAAGCAGAAGATCGCATCATTGACATTGGAGCGCATATAGGATGTTTTTCTTACTTATGTTGGCAACGGGGGTCGCGAAAGATTGAAGGGTTTGAAGCTAATTTAGAAAATGCTGAACTAGCACGAAAAAATCTTGCTTCTACAAATGTGGTAATTAATTCCAAAGCCGTTTGGCGTTCAGATAAAAAACAAGAGACTGAGTTATATCATTCTGGCTATACACAAATGTTAGCTGATGGTCCCGATCCGGTAGGGATGAACACAGCATCGGGAAATATTTTTGCGTCAGATGGTCAACCTGTAAGCACAGTTGCCCTTGATGATATCATCGGAGATTCAAAGGTCAAAATTCTCAAAATCGATTGCGAAGGAAGTGAGTTTCCCATTCTTCTCACATCTCAACGCTTACGACAAGTCTGCTGTTTTGTCGGGGAGTATCATCTGATGGACTCCATCCCCAGTGCAGCACAGGTAGAAGGGTTCGAGAAATACACTGTGGGAACGTTGGCAGATTTATTCATTAGTCATCGCTTTAAAGTGGAATTTGTCCCCTATCCAGATGCTCGGTTTTCTAATGTCGGAAATTTCTTCGCCTATAATCTTGACTTAGAATAAGTTATTGATATTAGTGATGCCTATATCCCCCGAATAGCAGGGGATATAAGCTAATAGAGGAATTTATCCATCTATTTTAATTATTCTCAACTTTAAAGATACACAGCTTACTATGCTTACCATATAAAGGAATCTCCTCTTTGTAGGGTATAGTTAGAACTAGCTCTACATTATTTAAATTAAACGGAGCTTGATCTAAAAAGACTGCTGAATTTTTTTCTAATCTAATTTCAGCACCTGTCGATATATCTATATTGGGTATACAATCCTGTTCATTCTCAGGATAACTTTCAGTCACAAATACATAATTATATTGAGTGATTTTCTCGATAAATTTTTGAATATGTTGGTTAGATAAGTGCTGCAAAACTTGGCGAATTAAGCAGATATCTCCAGTCGGTAAATCTTCGGTCAAAACATCAACACATAAGAACTCTACATTAGCATTAGCATATTGTCTCTGATTGCGTTCTATTAATGTTGGTACTATGTCTATACCTATATATTGATATTTAATCTGGGCTTGTTCTAAATTTTTTAAAAGCTGTTGACCAACCCGAAAATCACCACATCCTAAATCGACAATTTTGATATTTTTTAACTGTTGCTTCACAGCAAACTCTGTGAGTAATTTACAATAAGGGATAGCAAAAATATCATCTGAACCTTTACCTGAGAAAAATTCTCCTGAATTTCCTCCCCAGATGTTGTTTGCATATATTTCCGAGAAAATATCAGTGGGTGTTTGATTCTCTTGTAGCATATTAAAGTAACAATTATCCTGGTAACATTCTAAAATTTACACTGAATATTCACCTTTGTCTAGTTATAGACCACGCGGTAGGGGCGCAAGGCCTTGCACCCTTACGACTCAGTACTCACCATTTATTTCCAAATTAAATCGAGGCGTTGTTGAGCTGCTTTTAAACTTTGTTCTGGAGATGCACCCAGCAAGGTAGCCTCAATAGCTCGACCCAGACTATCAGATAAACTACTATAACCAGCAATAATCGGTCTACCACGTGCCGCAGGCATTTGTTCTAGAAAAACTTTTAACACGGGTTTTTCGGTAATGAATTGCTGATAAGCTGCACTTTGGGTAGATTTGATATTCACCGGCAAAAAACCCGTCCCGATACTCCATTCTGTTTGGAATTCTTCACTCAAAACAAACTCTAAAAACTTGAGTGCGGCTTCTTCTCTGGCTGGGGTAGTCTTCATCACATAAAAATTACCATCGCCAATGACTGTAGCCTGTTCGACACTTGCAGGCATGGGAAATACCTGATAATCAACATTAGACTTCATGATATAAGTCCAAGGGCCTGTAATCTGCATCGCAACGCGACCGGCGATAAAGTCGTCTTCTTCATAACCTCGCTCAGGTGCAGATAACTTGGCTGAACCATCTTTAATTAAATCTTGCCAAAATTGCAAAGCTGTCACAGCTGCATCGGTGGTCAAATTTGGTCGATTATCAGTAATTATCTCCCCGCCAGCACTCCATAAAAAGGGGAACCAACTAAATACAGTCCATTCGCCTTTACCTAAAGGTAATAAAATTCCATGCTGTTCGGGTTTACCGTCGCCATCTTTGTCTATGGTCAATTTTTTGGCAACTTCTCTTAATTCTGCCCAAGTTTTTGGTGTTTCGGTAATTCCCGCCGCTTGGAACAACTGAGGTCGGTAAAAAATGCCCAGATTGCTGGTGTAAAGTGGAATTGACCACAGATGATTGTCTAATGTTAATGCTGCCAATAAGTTGGGGCTAATTTCCGATTTCAGGGGTAATTTGTCTAACCAATCTTCTAAAGGTCGAATTGCGTCTAATTGACTAAATTGACCTGTCAGTTGTGGGTAAAAACTCAGGATATCTGGAGGGACATTTCCCACAACTGCGGCGAGAATTTTCGGCAATTGTTGGTCTAGTCCACCGGCAAAAATAGATTCTACTTGGATATCAGGATGAGTCTGATTAAATTTATCGACTAATTTTTGAAATACATCTCGATTAACTGGGGGATTAATTCCTTGCCACAATGTCAACCGAATTACACCATCATCTTTTGGTGATGAAGCTTGACAGCCAGATAAGATGATTAAACATGAAATCAGCACAAGTCCTAAAACTAATCGCCTCCCAGCAGCAGCAATCCACTGGCGAAAATAACTGGTAATTGGGTGTAGTAAAAGAGTCATTTTCATCCCAAATGGTTCTCTAAACAATCATTGAGCCAAGCTTCAAAGTTTTCCCCTAAAGCCGCTAAAGAATAGACCGCTTCTGCCTGTTCTCGGCAATGACGGCGATCAATTTGCCCTAATTTGGCGATCGCTTCCACCAGTCCATCTACACTATCTGGTTCTACCAGCCATCCTGTTTTGCCTGATTTGACAATTTCACTTGGTCCACCACGATTATAAGCAATCACTGGCACACCACAAGCCAGAGCTTCTATGCACACATTCCCAAAGGCTTCCACCCAATGGGGAGTCATTAATAACCCCCGGCATTTTCCTAAAGCTTCCTGGAGGGCTGGAGTTGGTAAAAACCCCTGATAGCTAAATGGGGCTGAGGGAAATTCGGCTTGAATCCATTCCCAGTACTGAGGGTTTTCTATTTTACCCCAAATTTTTAACGGAATCTGGGTTTTGTTAACTGCCGAAATAGCATCTTCTAAGCCTTTTTCCGGAGCAATGCGCCCCACCCATCCTAAGTGATCCTGGGGGTGTAAATTACAGTTATAAAGACTGAGATCCAATCCATTTTCCAGACAACGATAGGCGGAAGCAAAACCAAAGGTTTGGGCTTGGGCTTGAGTATGAACAGCAATTGTTCCGGGAAAATGTCGAGCTACAGTATGGATTGCTTCATCCATCACCATAGACAAAGACCCCATACTGACCAAATGGGCTACAGGGCGCTGGAAAAAAGGCGTGAGATAAAAAGGTAGCCAATCATAGGCAAAGTTCAGCAGGATATCAAACTCTGGCTGCAATTTCCTTGCTGTTTCCCACATCTGCCCTAAGACACTACCGGCGGGAATAGAAACAGGAGTATGGCGTTCCTGATGTTGTGCAGAGTCCGGGGCGACTCCGGCTACTTCTATGACCTGTCCATAGGCTGACTGAGAGCCTTGGGGTGCAACAATGGTAACAGTATGGTTACGCTCAATTAAGGACTGAACCACATTGGCCAGGGTTAATTCTACTCCACCTCCCTCTCCGGAACCTAAAAAACCAATGGGTGTAGACACACATAACAAACGCATGATGGTAGAGGGGTGTTAACGGGATAAATATTTGAACTGTTCAGTGGTACGGTTATTGCGATCGCACCTTGCTATAAAACCGAACCCACTCAATTATAAGTTGGTCTAATGTTTGAAGTAGGAAGCTTGATAGATTGATTGAGGAAAAATACTGGTTGTCTGCAAGCTAGGAAGCTTGAGATTAAACCTCCTAAGACTAAATCCACTAGATATAGCAACTGTCAAGACGATTAGGACATGAAAAAATTGTCAAACTAATTTACAGCAAGCATTTCAATTTTGACTTTTGACTTTTGCTCTAGTATCCCATTCTCAATACCCAGTGTCTTATCCTCAACGCCACAATTGCTGAAACGAAAGCTAACGAGGAAAGTTATATGCCGAAAGTAATTGGAATTGATTTAGGAACCACAAACTCTTGCGCTGCTGTGATGGAAGGTGGAAAACCCTTAGTCATTGCTAACGCTGAAGGACAACGGGTTACTCCTTCTGTGGTGGCTTATACTAAGTCTGGTGAACGCTTAGTGGGTCAAATAGCCAGACGACAAGCGGTGATGAACCCGGAAAATACCTTTTATTCGGTGAAACGCTTCATTGGGCGCAAATATGAAGAAATTACCCATGAAGCTACAGAAGTTACTTACAAAATTGTGCGCGATCGCGATGGTAACGTTAAACTGGACTGTCCCGCAGCAAGTAAGCAATTTGCACCCGAAGAAGTTTCTGCCCAAGTTTTACGGAAGTTGGTAGATGATAGCAGTAAATATCTGGGAGACAAAGTTACTCAAGCTGTGATTACGGTTCCAGCTTACTTCAATGACTCCCAACGCCAAGCGACCAAAGACGCGGGTAAAATTGCGGGTGTGGAAGTTCTCCGTATTATCAACGAACCGACAGCAGCAGCCCTGGCTTATGGTTTAGATAAAAAGCACAATGAAACTATTTTGGTCTTTGACCTTGGTGGTGGGACTTTTGACGTTTCTATTTTGGAAGTAGGAGACGGCGTATTTGAAGTTAAATCCACCAGTGGCGACACCCATTTAGGTGGTGACGACTTCGATAAAAAGATTGTTGATTGGTTAGCAACTGAGTTTCTGCGTAATCAAGGTATTGACCTGCGTAAAGATAAACAAGCTTTACAAAGATTAACTGAAGCCGCAGAAAAAGCCAAAATTGAGCTTTCCAGTGCGACTCAAACTAATATTAACCTCCCCTTTATTACAGCGACTCAAGCGGGACCGCAACACCTGGATATGAGTTTGACAAGGGCTAAGTTTGAGGAAATGACGGCGGATCTTTTAGACCGTTGTCGAAAACCAGTGCAACAAGCAATGCAAGATGCCAAACTGAGCAATGCGGAAATTGATGAAGTTGTATTAGTCGGTGGTTCAACGCGGATTCCGGCTGTGCAAGAATTGGTACGGCGGATTATTGGTAAAGATCCTTGTCAAGGTGTGAACCCTGATGAAGTGGTAGCGATTGGTGCTGCTATTCAAGCGGGTGTCTTAGCTGGTGAGGTGAAAGATATCCTGCTGTTAGATGTCACTCCCTTGTCTTTGGGTGTGGAAACTCTCGGCGGTGTGATGACGAAGATTATTAGCCGTAATACTACTATCCCAGTGAAAAAGTCGGAAATCTTCTCGACGGCGGCTGATGGTCAAACAAATGTAGAAGTTCACGCTCTCCAAGGTGAGAGAGAATTCGCTAAAGATAACAAGAGTTTGGGGACATTCCGCTTAGATGGGATTCCGCCAGCACCTAGAGGTGTACCACAAATTGAGGTGACTTTTGATATTGATGCCAACGGTATTCTTTCTGTGACGGCTCAAGATAAGGCTACAGGTAAACAGCAGTCGATTTCGATTACAGGTGCTTCCACTCTCGATCAGCGAAGTGTGGAAAACATGGTGCGGGATGCAGAAGCCCACGCGGAGTCAGACCGCAAACGCCGTGAACAAATTGATACGAAGAATATGGCAGATTCTTTGGCTTATCAAGCTCAGAAGCAATTGCAAGATTTGGGTGACAAGGTGAGTGCTGAGAATCGTAGCCGAGTTGAAGGATTGGTACGGGATTTACAGGAGGCGATTAATCAAGATAATTTTGAGCGGATGAAGTCTCTGACAAATGAGTTACAGCAAGCTTTGATGCAAGTTGGTAGTGCTGTTTATGCTCAAGCTGGTGGTAATGGTAGAGCTACAGGCGAAGGCGATCGCCCCAGTGGTGAAGATGTGATTGATGCCGATTTTGTGGAAAGTAAATAAAGGAACCCCACCCCCAACCCCTCCCCGCAAGCGAGGAGGGGAGCTAGAGGGCAGCTTTGAGGGGGTAGGTTCAGGGTATTTAGGTTTATGCTTGTAGCGACTAATGAAACTAGTTAATTTTGCAACGGCATACCCGGTTCTGGTGTAGTGAAGCCTTCTGGTGGGGTCGGGCTATTCGGCATACCCGGTTCTGGTGTAGTCAAGTTTTCTGGTTGGGTCGGGCTATTTGGCATACCCGGTTCTGGTGTAGTCAAGCCTTCTGGTTGGGTCGGGCTATTCGGCATACCCGGTTCTGGTGTAGTGAAACCTTCTGGTTGGGTCGGGCTATTTGGCATACCCGGTTCTGGTGTAGTGAAACCTTCTGGTTGGGTCGGGCTATTTGGCATACCCGGTTCTGGTGTAGTGAAGCCTTCTGGTTGGGTCGGGCTGTCAGCGCCTTCAGTGGGTGTGACTGGCGTACCATTCGGACAACGGGAATTGAGCGGGGATTGCTCACACAGAATTTTTAGTGCTTCTGGTGACAACTGGATGTCCTCTACTGAACTGGCAGATTGGGCAATAGCAACATTGGCGGTTAATGCCAATGAAAAAGCTGTCCCAATCAGGGTCAAATATTTTCTCTTCATTCTGAAATTAACCTCAACTGAACAGTCTTTCTTTAACCGCAATCATTTTATGCATAGATATGGCAGAGCTAAAGGTGGTGTTACGAAAACGGTAACCACTTAAAACTAAACCGTTTAGTTTTAAAAGCAAGTACAAACAGTACCGAATTTGGTTGCGGACTGGGACTAAACACTAAAAAATTTGTATACTTTGGGTTTCGCTAATTTAACCTGAAAAATCAGTTCATAATTATGCCTTGGTCTGCTACCATCTCCCAACTGTTGTCAGTTCTTTGCGCCCAACCTGTTAACTTGTCTGAAGCTGCTTTAACACAAGTCAGCAGCACTATCCAAACAGATACCCGGATTCTCCAACCAGGTGAAGTTTTTTTGGCTTTACGAGGGGAAAATTTTGATGGACACGATTTTGTCCCCAGGGCGATCGCTCAGGGTGCAATAGCGGCTATTGTCGATTGTGATTATGACAATCCGGGTTTACCTGTATTGCAAGTCAGAAACACTTTAGAGGCATATCAGCAACTTGCTAGATGGTGGCGCGATCGCCTAAATATTCCGGTGATTGGGGTGACGGGTTCTGTGGGAAAAACCACAACCAAGGAAATCATCGCCGCAGTTTTGGCGACTGAGGGACGAGTTCACAAGACTTTTAGCAATTTTAATAATGAAATTGGCGTTCCCAAAACTTTGCTCGAACTGGATACAGAACATGACTATGCGGTGGTGGAAATGGCGATGCGGGGTCAAGGACAAATCGCTGAACTGACGCAAATAGCCCGTCCGAATATTGGGGTGATTACCAATGTGGGAACGGCACATATTGAGTTATTGGGTTCTGAAGAAGCGATCGCACAGGCTAAATGTGAGTTATTAGCCGAAATGCCTGAAGATGGTGTGGCTATTCTCAATCATGACAATCCTTTGTTAATGGCTACGGCGCAGCAAGTTTGGTCTGGGGAAGTTGTGACTTATGGTTTGTCTGGTGGTGACATCCAAGGGCTACTCATCGATCACGAAACGATACAAGTTAGAGGAATGCGGCTACCTTTACCTTTACCTGGTCGTCACAATGCCAGTAATTTCTTAGCAGCTTTAGCTGTGGCGCAGGTTTTGGGCATCGACTGGTCAAAGTTGCAGGATGGTGTGATGGTGAATATGCCCACGGGGCGATCGCAACGGTTTACGCTGCCCCATGATATACTTATCTTAGATGAGACTTATAATGCTGCACCAGAAGCTATGGCAGCAGCTTTGCAATTGTTAGCAGATACACCCGGAAAACGCAAAATTGCTGTATTGGGTGCGATGAAGGAATTGGGCGAAAAATCACTGCAACTGCACCAAAGAGTCGGTGAAACGGTGCAGAGGTTGCAATTAGACGGTTTGCTGGTTTTGGTGGATGGCAAAGATGCAGAAGCGATCGCCAAAAGTGCTGGAGGTATTCCATCAGAGTGCTTTACCTCTCATGCTGATTTGCTAGCTCGATTAAAGACATTTGTCCAAACAGGCGATCGCCTTTTATTCAAAGCTGCCCATTCAGTGGGACTTGATCGCGTTGTTAATCAGTTTCGCGCAGAATTTCTCTAAAAATAGAGTAGCAAAAACCAAGTCATACCAATTTAATATAAAGATGCATAAATAGAATTTAACCAGAAATCCGGTTCCCCTCATCGCTTGCGGGGAGGGGCTAGGGG
>NZ_CAWQOY010000177.1:0-19580 GCF_963896525.1 Nodularia sp. LEGE 04288 | reverse complement strand
CGCCCCACTCCCCACTCCCCATTTTTCAGTATCTGGGCGATTGTTTCAGCCGGTTTAGGGGGACTGAAGTAAAAACCTTGACCTTCGTCACAGCCGTGTTTTTGTAAATAATCAAGCTGCTCTGGGGTTTCTATCCCCTCCGCAGTGATACTTAATTTCAGGTTTTTTGCTAGGACAATGATGGCATCAGTAACAGCAGCGCTATCAGGATTGGATGTCACATCTTGCACAAATGACCGATCAATCTTGAGCATATTCACGGGAAAGCGCTTTAAGTAGTTGAGGGAGGAATAGCCTGTACCAAAGTCATCTAAGGCTAGGGATATACCCAGTTTTCTTAATTCTTGTAAAACTTTAATAGAGGTATGAATATTAGTCATCAAATAGCTTTCGGTGACTTCTAGTTCTAAGTAAGCAGCATCCATTCCCGTCTCATCTAGAATTTGCCTGACGACTTCCACTAAATTCGGTTGTTCAAACTGTCGAGCTGATAGATTTACTGATATGCGGATGGGGGGAAATCCAGCCATTTGCCAAGCATAGTTTTGAGTACAAGCAG
This sequence comes from Nodularia sp. LEGE 04288, assembly GCF_963896525.1. Classification (NCBI taxonomy): domain Bacteria; kingdom Bacillati; phylum Cyanobacteriota; class Cyanophyceae; order Nostocales; family Nodulariaceae; genus Nodularia; species Nodularia sp. LEGE 04288. The sequence continues at coordinate 19,021 of NZ_CAWQOY010000177.1, read as the reverse complement.
TCCGCAAGACCCATTCACCAATTGGTACAATTAAACCGTTAGCTTCGGCAATGGGAATAAATTTGACTGGGGGAATTAAACCCTGGATAGGATGCTGCCAGCGAACTAGGGCTTCCATTGCCGTTACTTGTCCGCTCTGTAAGTCAATTAAAGGTTGGTAATAAACTACCATTTCACAACGGTCTAAAGCGCCATATAATTGCTCTTCTAAGGTTAGTCGCTCCTGTAACTGAGCATTGATCTCTGGGGAATAGAACTGGTATTGACTACACCCTGGCTTCTGCCTTTGGTACAGCGCTATGTGAGCTTGTTGCAAGAGTTGATCTACACTATGATCATTTTCTAGGTTATTGATTGTCATACCAATACTGGCTGTGATATGAATCCGCTTACCCTCCAGAAAAAAGGGTTTTTCCAGATTAGTCAGGATTAATTGGCACAGATGAATCAAAGTCTCAATGGAAATAATTTCCATCCGCGCGATCGCAAATTCATCTTTACTAAAACGCGCTAGCAAATCTGTGGGCGCTATGCAGTTAGTCAAACGCTGGGCAAAGGCTCTGAGTAGTAAATTGGATGTCTGATGATCCAAGGTATGACTGACGGTGTTAAAGTCATTAATGCCTACTAAAAAGACGACTATCAGCCGTTGTATATTTTGAGGCTGGGATAAATTATAACGCAGGCGATCGCAAAACAAATCTCGATTAGGTAATCCAGTCAGGTCATCATAGTTGCTGATGTAGTGAATTAACTCATCTAGTTTGTGAAGAGTCTGTGAGGTATCCGCCATCAACGTACCGGCTTCATCGGCAAATTGTGTGGGCAATTTTGGTAATATTTTACTGTTTAAATAATCTTGCAACGTCGCAGATGTCAAAATAACCGGAGCCAGCAGAAGGTTGATTGCATAAAGAGTTACTCCTGTACCCGCTAACGTTGCCAACAGCGCAATCACCAGAACTGGCACTGCCATCTCCCAAGTATAGGAGTTTGAGATCACAAAACTCAACAATAAAGCCAGAAGCGGTACGTGAGTCCCGACAAATGCCACCAACATGATTTTGGCGGTATAACTTTTCTTCAGGAATCGAATCCGAGCTAGGACAGTATATAAGTCAAGTTGCTGCTGGCGCTTCATAGATGTTCACACAAGATTGAGAGTTAACAAATTGCTTACCAAATAGCCAGGCAAGTAGAATCAGTTACTATGAGGACTAATAAATTATTTATTTCATATTATGCCTAAAACTTTTCATGACCAGCGAAGCATATCACTCAAGTGCAATGACGCAGATCAATTAAGTCTGTGTGATTACTACGGTTTAAACCTGCTTTTACCCCAAAAATAGCTTGTATGCAGGGTTTTGGCTTTCATCCCAATAGCGATAGCCAAGGGTATCCAGAAATCCTCGCCACTCCTCCATCTCTTGGGGAGGTACTTGCATTCCTACGACAATTCGCCCATAATCTGCCCCGTTGTTGCGGTAGTGGAACATACTGATATTCCAGTTGGGACTCATGGAACCAACAAACTGCATTAATGCGCCAGGACGTTCGGGAAACTCAAAACGATAAAGCAACTCGTTATGCGCTAGGGGAGAATGCCCACCCACCATGTGCCGCAGGTGTAATTTTGTCAGTTCGTCATCTGTTAAGTCAATGGTTTTGAAACCGCAGCTTTCAAAGGATTCTAGCATTTTGACCGCATCGGCACGGTTTTGAATTTGCACACCTACAAAAATATGAGCTTCTGTTTGATCGGCAATGCGATAGTTAAACTCAGTGAGATTGCGTTGATCAATACATTCACAAAACTTCCGCAGACTACCCTGTTCTTCAGGAATAGCCACTGCAAAGATAGCTTCACGACGTTCGCCGAATTCTGCCCGTTCTGCTACGAAACGCAGACGATCAAAGTTCATGTTGGCACCACAAGCCACAGCAATTAAGGTTTTTCCCTGAATTTGTTCACGTTCGGCATAGGCTTTGGCAGCTGCGATCGCTAAAGCCCCGGCTGGTTCTAAAATTGATCGTGTATCCTCAAACACATCTTTGATCGCCGCGCAGGTATCATCTGTATCCACCAGAATAATTTCATCCACATAGTTTTGGCACAGACGAAAAGTTTCTTCTCCCACTTCTCGCACCGCCACCCCATCAGCAAATAAGCCCACCTGAGACAACCGCACCCGATGTCCCGCTTTCAGCGATTGAGACATAGCATCAGCATCCACAGGTTCCACACCGATAATCTTAATTTCCGGGCGCAACCGTTTGACATAAGCCGCAATTCCAGAAATCAATCCCCCACCACCAATAGCCACAAAAATCGCATGAATAGGTTGCTGGTATTGCCGCAAAATTTCCATGCCAATTGTCCCCTGTCCAGCAATCACATCAGGATCATCAAAGGGATGAATAAAAGTTAATCCTTTCTCTGCCTCAACTTCACGGGCATAAGCATAAGCATCATCGTAGGTATTGCCATGTAATAGCACCTCTCCCCCCCTGGCTTTGACTGCATCTATTTTCACTTGGGGAGTAGTCACCGGCATCACAATAATCGCTCGTGTTCCTAGCCGACTAGCAGCCAGGGCGACACCTTGGGCATGATTCCCCGCAGATGCAGCAATTACACCCTGCGCCAGCAATTCGGGTGAAAGATTGACCATTTTGTTGTAAGCACCCCGCAGCTTAAAGGAAAAAACTGACTGCATATCCTCTCGTTTCAGCAAGAGTTGATTATGCAGTCGTTTAGAGAGGTTAGGGGCATACTCCAGTGGTGTTTCCTGGGCAACATCGTAGACACGGGCAGTCAGAATTTGTACCAGGTAGTCGCAATACATGGGGTTAACAGGTAGGCCAATTTGAGATAGATTGTTAATTCTACCCTTAGTTGTGTACCTACCTAACCATTAGTTCTTTTTCACATCACGAGCCATATTGAGAAAATAGTCATCCATTTTGGCATTCGGACGACGGCGTTTAGTGGCGGGAGTTTCAGGAGTCTTGGCAATTGTTTGTTGAGTTGCAGCTTGCTTGATGCCTTGCTCTGCATCAGTTTCTAAGAAATAATCAGATTGACTGAATCCCAAAAGCTTGGTAACAGGACCAAATAAATTTTTGACCAGACTAAAAAAACTTTTGAAAACAACACCGAACAAGCCTTCAAGACGAAGGAACAAGTTCCGGAGAATTTGAGTTAAACGGGACATAATAAATAGCACATACTATGATTACATATGACTATTGTGACGCAACTAAATTAAGTTGAGCCATCTTTGAGAAATATCTCACTCTTTTGATTTACAATGAATTTGTCGATATCAAGACTGATATCATATGATTACAAACAAGTCCCAACATCATCAAAAGACTCCACCGAGCCAAATGATTCGCGTACCTACCGCTTTAATTGCCGCAGTCCGCCAATTATCACGCCTGCACAGAAAGGGGTACACAACAGCTTTGCTCCAAGGCTTAGAAGAATTGATATCGCAAATTGATAGTAAGATTGAAGTGGCGATCGCCCCTGAGAGTAAATCAGGATTACAGGTAGAGGAGAGGTTAGAAAAACTCGAATCCCATCTTGCTGATCAAAGCTCAGGTGTAGAAACCAAACTAGAGGCTATCGCTAAACACTTGGAAAAGTTGGAACAAGGGATATCTACGATCAACATCGCTAACCCTGACAGCAGATACAACAACACCAGACCTCAAAAACAAGTAGACTCATCCCATCAACCACAAGTTGATCTGCAACCGAGGACAAACGTCAGTCTAGCTCAAAGACTTGGTGTCACTTCCCAAAGCCTGATTACTCAAAGGGAAAGGCAAAGCGCCAAAGAATTCACCAGTTGGTCACGTAGCCGCGACCCCATGAATACCGGATGGGAATTTTCTCAAAAAGATAATCTTTACCACCCGGTGAAATAATTTTAGATTTTGGATTTTAGATTTTGGTTCGACCCACAGATAAATCTAGTACAAGTTGGCGTAAATAAACAGACCATTCAAAATCCATGAAAAGCCCATTTTATAAGCTTTTTGACTTTTGACTTTTGACTTCACGGCGGTACTAGGAGCTTGTACCATTAAGGAATTATTGGTGACACAATCGAGAAAATGACGGCTGATGAATCAGTATTTTACACTGGCTTTTTGATGCTGTTTTCCTCTTGAGCAAAGAGTTCTATCAAAGCAACCGTACCTACAAAAAAGGTATAAATAGCATATTTGATGGGATTTTTTTGTTTTGTCGGTGCATAAAAAGCCGCAATTACCGCTTCAATCAAGTGCGCCGTAATCGCAAAACGTTCCAGCCAAAAAATAAAATTCAAGCTAGTGGGAATACTAATGTTATTGATACCTGCATAAATATTCCACAATTCCCAGCCAATGGCACTGGAGATAAAAATTGTGGATATAACTTTGATCATCGTAGCAAGTGTTTTTTGGATATTCATGCAGCTTCAGGGTAACTTTAATCAAAACATTATCCGGCAAACTGCCAAAGATGCCAGTATTCCTGCTGCATCAGCACACAGCGCCGCCGTGAGTGTGTAGCTTGTGCGAATAATGCCAATGCTACCAAAATAAACTGCCATGACATAAAAGGTAGTTTCCGTTGAACCTTGCATGGTGGAAACAAGAAAAGACAGAAAGCTGTCGGGGTCATTTTTAACAATTTCTGACATTAACCCAAAGGAGCCGCTACCTGACAAAGGGCGAATTAATGCCATTGGTAAGGCTTCTGGGGGAAGGGTGATCAGTGAAGTAATGGGAGAAACGATGGCTGTCAGGATATCAAGAGCGCCACTAGCACGAAACATCCCAATAGCCACAAAAATTGCGACTAAAAACGGAATAATCCGAATGGCAATTTCAAAGCCTTCTTTTGCTCCTTCTGTGAGAACTTCGTAAACTTTCACACCTCTGAAATAACCAAATAACAGGAATAAACAAATTAAAATAGGTAGTAGCCAGTTGGAAAGGTTACTGATAAAAACCATACTGAAAATATAAGGAAATCCACGGACTGACAGACGGTAAAAGACAGCCGCCAAGAATGCCACAATTAGCCCACCAAAAACGATATTACCAATCATACCGGGAGGCATTAATTCAGATTCGGGTGTTTCATCAACTGCGATTTTGCTGTCTGCGGCGGTAGTTTCTAATTCAGATTCTAAAGGAGTCAGGGTAGAGGATGCACGACGGCCTAAGAGTTTACTAGCAATAATGGCCACGGCTGTGGAGACGATAGTAGCAATAATGGAAGGTAAGACAATTGCTGCGGGATTACTAGCCCCAGCACTGGCACGGACAGTAATTACACTGAGGGGTAACAGTGTCACCGATGAGGTGTTAATGGCTAAAAATAAACACATGGCAGGTGTTGCGGTTCCCGGATTGGGGTTGAGTTTATTCAGTTCTGCCATTGCTTTTAAACCCATCGGGGTGGCGGCATTACCTAGTCCCAGGGCATTGGCTGCCATATTCATCACCATCGCGGACATAGCTGGGTGATTGACGGGAATTTCGGGGAAAAGTCGGCTCATGAGTGGACGAATCAACCTGGCGATGAATCGCATCATCCCTGCGGCTTCGGCAACTTTCATAATTCCCAACCACAGCGCCATCGCCCCAATCAGTCCAATGGCTAGGGTGACTGCACTTTCAGCTGCTGTAAAGGAGGCTTCTGTTAAAGCGGCCATATTGCCGTTATAAGCTGCTACTACAGTCGCGGAAACAATCAGGAATAGCCAAATGGGATTGAGTGGCGACGATGATTTTTTCATCTAAAGTTTTAACTCTGATTAAATAATTTTCTGCATCCTAAGCGATCGCACATCGCTGCTGCAAGCAGATCCCCTGGCCAATTGTGAAGAGTTGACAGCGTTAATTATCTGGTTAGGCAATTATGCTCATATCGCTTTGTCCTGAAGTAAAGATTGATGTACATAATCATCGTGTTCACCATAATTATGAATTCCAAATTTTATTTGCAATAGCAAACGGTCTTGGGAAATGGGAGATGTAGCTTTATGAAAAGCAAATACATCCTCCACAAAACCAAAACCTGCTTTTCCACAAATAGTTAACCACCGTTCTTCACCATAATAATTTAGAAGTTCTGCTTCAGACTGTCGTCTAAATAAAGACAAAATATAACTCAGTTTCTTGTGTTTGTGACTACCGCGGATATACACATGAGGACTGCTCGATAAATTTACATCTGTTAGATAAAAGAAAAATACCAAATTGCGGTAGTCATGTAAATCATAATGAAAATTCATTGCGGCTTTGTTTAAGTTATGTTTTGATTCATTTTCCACAAAAACCCAGTGGAGTTGACTACCTGTAAACACTGGAGTTTTTTCTAAATATTTATGAGCTAGTTCTAAAATTTTTGGATCTTCGGCTATTTTTTTAATGGCTGGACAAAGCAAAGCAGTATTGTAATAGTCACCTCGGATAAAAGATTTGCCGTATTTCTGTAATGCTCTGGCTTTATCAGAATATAAGAAACCATAGTTATAATCACCATTTCCATAACATCTATTGTTCTGGGCAAAATTAATAATTTCTCCGAAAATACTATCTGGTAAATGAATTCCTAAATAAATACCGTCTTTTTTTAAAGAAGTGAGAATTTCATCAATTTCTAGGTATGAAAACATTGATGAATTTTGATATTGATTATCTTTGATAGGCTGTTTGCACAACAAAACAACTAGATGACGGACAATATTAAATCGACCAGCAATAATCATTAAAAGCCAAAGAGGATTTTTCTTGCTGTTACCGTAATATGTCGAAAATCTTCTCGATATTCCTGACCAGAAATATCTAAAATCAAGATAGTTGATAATTTTTTGTTGAGCGCTCATGCTGATAATTAATTATTTTGCTAACTTACACATAGAAACTTTTGGAATTATGCAGATTGTATCATATTTTTTTATTCCTGATTAAACTTCTATTGTTTGTCTCTCCTCCGGGCTTGCGGCTTTCTATTACTCACATCTTTAATTCTCAATATAGGAATCCTATTTGATTTGTCAAGTTCACGTTATACAAAATCAGATGGGGTTACCTTTCTTTGATTTAAGGTAGGTTGAAGCATCAAGAACAATGCAACCAATAGAATGTTAACTTGATTCAAATTTGGCTGTTTATTCTTGAGTTTTTCTTGAAAAAGTCGAGATAACAGAACTGTGAAAACACCAATCATAATGGCGAAAAATCCCGAAAATATCCCCATATTTAAGTTAAAGGGTTTGGAAATAAAGTTTGAATATGGTTTTGAATCAACAATATAAGATGATGCAAATTGTTAATCAGGTATATATAAAAATTCTCCTTCAAGTGAGGTAAAAGCAGTAATAATTAAACGCAGATGGACGCAGATAAACGCAGATTTTTTTGTACATTATTAGACTAGGAAATGCTATATTTAAGTGGTGATGAATTTAAATTAAAGACTAGATCAAACTATTTTTTACTGGAAGGTTACTGAATGATGTAGTATAATATATAGCCTTAGACAGTTGTCTATGTTACCACATTTAGATATGGCTAAATTCTGTAATTGGTAAGTATCTCATTAAAGAATATTAAAGATGTGGTTCATTTACCAAAAAATTGCTGTACTTAAAAATAACACCTCTAATTATAAAAGATTTAATTACTGAATCAGATAAAGTGAGGCACTCAAAAATCAATGGTGGAAATAATTGCTATTTTTATGATCATTGGGCTGATTGTGATTGGTATTTTAATCAGTCCGATTCTCATGAAACAGCGTCGCAATCGTGTTAAACGCCGTCTTTTCCCTCCATTGTGGAATGCAATAATTGAAAATCATCTGCCGATTTATCTCCAGCTTTCACCTGATGAACGTCGGAGACTTCTGGGACATATTCAAGTATTTTTAGCAGAAAAGCAGTTCATTGGCTGTGGCGGTTTACAAGTTACGGAAGAAATGAAGGTAACGGTTGCGGCTGTGGCTTGTTTACTTTTACTCAATGAGCGAGGAAAATATTTCCCTAAACTACGTTCTATTTTAATTTACCCCGGTACATATTTTGTGAATCAAACTGTTGCTACGGGAAATTATGTAGTTCAAGAAAGACGCGAGGCTAGATTGGGGGAATCATGGACTCAAGACCAAGTGATATTATCTTGGGAACGGATACAACAAGATGCTGGTAACTGGAAGGATGGACATAATGTTGTGCTACACGAATTTGCCCATCAGTTAGATCAAGAGGATGGAAGCGCCAACGGTGTGCCTATTTTGCCACGAAAATCAGACTATGTTGTGTGGGCGGAGGTGATGACAGCAGAATATCAACAACTTTGTCGTGATATTCCCAGAAAAGTCAAAACTGTTATGGATGGCTATGGTACTACAAATCCGGCAGAATTTTTTGCTGTGGCTACGGAAACATTCTATGAAAAACCCCGCCAATTACAACAGCACCATCCAGCACTTTATGAGCAATTACAAGGCTATTATCAGTTAGACCCTGTGCAATGGACTTAAGGATAAATCCATTAAATTCGCCAGTTTGTAAACAATCCGCGCCCCGACGTTACCATCCCACTCAGCATCACCGACTTCGCAGACATCAAAACCGATGATTTTGCGATCGCTCTTTACTAATTCCCGGAATAAACAAAAAGTTTGCTCTAATTCTAACCCACCAGGAACAGGAGTACCCGTACTGGGACAAAGTTTGGGATCAAGTCCATCCACATCAAAGCTAATATAAACGTATTCTGGTAAATGACTGATAATTTCTCGGCAGATATCAATCCAATTACTACCAGCGTAAAGCTTTTGTTTGATAATTGGGTCATAATAAGCGATAATTCGACCATTTGATTGATCAATCATGTTCACTTCATCATGAGAAATATCACGCAAACCTACCTGGACTAATTTGGATATCTGCGGAATTTTTAGCCCATTAAACATAATCGAAGCATGGGAAAACTCAAACCCTTCATAAGCATCGCGTAAATCTGCGTGGGCATCAATATGCAAAATGCCATAGTTGGGATACTTAGCGGCTAATGCTTGGAAGTAACCTAAAGGTACGCTATGATCACCACCAATGACTGCAACACGCTTCCCCTGATTCATTGCTGCTTGACATTGGACAAATAACCATTGATTCACCTGTTCACCAGCTTGATTAATTTCTGTCAGCACAGGGGTTAAATCGGGTGCATCTGTCAGTGGTTTACCTTCTGCTAGCCGTTCAATAATTTTTGCTGCCAAGGTGCGATAATATTCATTTTTTTCTAAAATATCCTGGGGAATTTCCATCATGAAAATTCCTTGTTTCCAGCCATCAGGATAATCGAAATCGAATAAATCGAGTTGAATCGAAGCATCGAGAATCTGCTGTGGTGCTTTGGCTGTACCAGCACCATAGGATACAGTCACTTCCCAGGGTACAGCAATGACAATCAAGTTGGCAGACTCATAATCGCATGGTAAACCGAAGATGTTGCCATTGATTTCACCTACGCCACTGGGATTGTAGTCTGGTTGTTGAATACTCATTGTTTTGGATTTACACGCCGCTTGGGTAAGCTGTTATTTCATACACAAATATCCTAACTCATCCACCAGATGCAGGGGTGAAGAGTGGGAAATCAATCAGGACTTTGACACTCCTCGACCTAAAGGCACGAGGATTCTTGCTTCACGGGGATTCCAATGAATTTACCCTCAGCAAGCATCTTGACCGTATGCCCTACGGCTGCAAGTCCACGTATTGCGACTACTTGAGCGGCTGCAACATCTCTATCAGTCGTATAGCCGCAATTTGAGCAAACATGAGTACGTTGTGAAAGTTCTTTCTTTCCTGTCTCAATTCCGCAGTGGGGACAGATTTGGCTTGTTTTCCGTGCATCTACTTTTTGGAAATAGACATCACGTTTAAAACAAGTTTGTTCTAGGATATTAAAAAATTGGCCGAATCCAGCATCCAAGCAATGTTTACCCAGCATTCCACGGGACAAACCAACTAAATTTAAATCCTCAACAAACACCATGCCAACGCTGTCACAAATTTGGTGAGACAGCTTTCTGTGCCAGTCTTTACGACAATTAGCAACGTACTCATGCAATGAAGCAACTTTCTTTTGTGCTTTCTTCCAATTGTTCGAGCCTAATCGTTTTTTGGAGACACGCTGTTGCAGCAATTTCAGCTGGCGTTCGGCATCTACAAAAAACCTCGGACGCTTGACTAAAAGACCATTAGAAGTAGCAATAAAATTTGTTAATCCAACATCAATTCCTACTGCTTCCCCATGTGGCATGGGTTGGGGTAGACTAACATCCCACTGGATAGTTAACATTACGTACCACCCAGAAACACGCTTGACTACACGTGCAAGTTTCATCACTCCCCCATCTGGGATTGAACGGGATTGTCGGAATTTAACCCAACCAATCACAGGTAGGTTAATTCTCCCACCACTTAATTTATCCCCCTTCATTTGCGGGAAGACAAAACTACGCATCTTTCCAGATTTTTTAAATCTAGGAAATCCATGATTTTGTTCCCACATACTTGTGAATGCGGTTTCAAGTCGTTTTAACGTTTGTTGCAAGACCTGAGATTGTACAGATTTTAGATCAGGATTAGTCCTTTTGGCTTCAGTTAATGATTTGCATTGACTAGCGTAGGTGGGGCGGGGAGTATCGGACCGAATGATGTATTCACGACGGAGGGAACAAGCATTAACCTGACAACTGCGAGACTTATACCAATCTTTACGTTCGCGCAAAGCATAGTTATAGACTCGACGATTAATCTCAAGCCATTGCTCAAAAGTATTCGATTGTTTTTGAGTCGGCTTGAGTTTAAATTCGTAGGTTAGGTTAAACACTTTTATCACCTCCTGGGTACATTTTACATCATTCTTAGCTATCACTAGAATGAAAGATAAATTAAATGCCCAAATAAAAAGCCGTCCTACTGGAAGGACGAGGCTTTAAACCCACTATTTTCGGTAAATTATCTTACGAATTGTAGAATTGATGCCATCTGCTGCCACAATTAGTTTGGCTCGGAACGATTTGGTAACTGATTGTTGAGAAATAGGATCTAAATTTTCCGGCTGGTTGTGATTAACTTCTTGTCCATCAGCCCAATAGGCATAGGGGTTTGCTTCTGTTCCTAGATCAGAAACGCAATCTATCCGGACACAGGCATTTTCTGGTTCATCTATAACATTGATACAACGATGATTTGCTTTAACTCTATCTTCTGGAATGAGATTTCTGAGGGTGGTTTGCAAATTATACCAAGCAATTGAAACTCGACCCTCGCCATAAGTTTTAAACCAGTGATCAAAACCCAGAGGAATTGACCGAATAGTTTCCCCCTGTAAATTCTTATAAACCCATTCAGGTGAAGTTTTGGCAGGTTTTTTTTCCTGAGTTTTTTCGCCCTGGGACTGCGGAGAATTAAGAAACCCCAGCCCAATTTTCTTGACTGCTTCGTAAGCTTGCTCATCTAAATATTTGAGAGATTTTAAGCCATTGGGGAGAATATCCAAGACCTGACCAACTTGACGAAAAGCGCGAGTTTGATCAACAACCAGAATATTTTCGATCCCTTTTTTGCGTAAGCCAATAGCAGTTGCTAACCCGATAGGCCCAGCACCAACTATCACCAAATCATAGATTTCCATAGTTCCATCCCAGGTTGAAGCTTCTGTATTTGTACGCGGATTTGTTTGAATGTTAGGCATATTTATATACGTTTTTAATCTTGGAGTTTAGTGAATATAGGATCTAAAAGCTATCATCAGCAAAGATGATTAAAAGTTGCCATAATATTTATTATCCCCAACTCTTAGTTTAGAACGGGTGCGGAATGTGGGATTTAAAAAATCAATTGTTTTAATTATGCCTTTAGCCAATCAACAAGTTAACTACTCCGATAAAGTTGCTGCACCTACATGGAAAATCAAGCTGCTGTATGACGGTGAATGCCCTTTGTGTGTGCGAGAAGTCAATTTTTTGCAAAAACGGGATGCTGGCAGAGGTTTGGTGGCGTTTGTGGACATTGCAGATGATGATTACACCCCTGAAGAACATGGTGGGGTTGACTTTGAAACGGCTATGGGGCGCATTCATGCAGTGTTACCAGATGGGACGCTGATTCAAAATGTTGAGGTTTTTCGTCGCATTTATGAAATCCTGGGAATGGGTTGGATTTATGCCATAACTAAGTTACCAATTTTAGGTGCGATCGCTGATTTTATCTATGGCATTTGGGCAGACTGGCGACTTTCCCTCACCGGAAGACCGAATTTAGCAACTATTATTGCTCAACGTCAGCAGAAGGTTGAGTGTAACACCGAGGGGCGTTGTCAAACTGATTAAAATGGCGTTTTGGCTTGTAGATGCAGGGTTTTGCCTAACTGGGGATGTTCAAAGCGCAGTTCTCTGGCGTGTAGATGTAACCGACTCGTAACAGCATTGCATCCATAAAGGCGATCGCCTAAAATAGTAATCCCCAATCCTCGCTGATCAGCAGCATGAACTCTCAATTGGTGAGTGCGTCCTGTGAGGGGTATAAATTCGACACGCGGATAGTTTCCTTCTCTATCTATCACCCGAAATTTAGTCAAACTGGGTTTACCATGTTGCCAATTCACTTGTTGATAGGGGCGATTTTCAGGATTTCCCCACAGTGGTAATTCAATCACACCTTGATCAACCGTCACAGCACCGGAAAGGATAGCTTCATAAATTTTGTGAATTTGCCGTTGCTGAAATTGCTGGCTCAGTTGCCGATGGACTTGGCGATCGCGCGTTAGTAGTAAAATACCAGAAGTTTCCTGATCCAGGCGATGCACCGTCATAATTTCCGTATCATCTGGAAACCAATAACGCCAGCGACTGAGAACACTATCTTGAGTATCCCGATAACGACCAGGAACCGAAAGTAGCCCTGGGGGTTTGTTCACAGCAATCAGCCATTCATCTTCATAAATAATCGGTAAATTTATCTGACTTGTCACGTTATGTGGAAAAGCTAACGCGAAACCTAACCCCCTAACCCCCTTCCCTGGTAGGGAAGGGGGAAAATTTAAAGCCTCTCTCCTTGCAGGGGAGAGGTTTGGAGAGGGGTTTTCCAGATCCCGTGAAAAGTCAGGTAAATTCAGCCCTCCTCTATCATTGAAATTGCTGCTTAAACTGCTTTTAGTTGTCCTTCCTGGGGCTGGGAAAGGAGATTTGAACCCCGAAAGCAAAAACCCCATTAACGGCTGACAACGCTCAACACAAGCGCCGTAAAATTCTCCCTGTACTTTGTCCTGACTTTCTAAAGATTCTCCCCACCAAAACTCCGCCATTGCCAAAGGCTTAAATCCATTATTTGCCGCATAGTGTAGTAGCTTCGGCGCACAACAATCTCCCGTACCCGTAGGTATAGACCCTGCTGGCATCAATTGTTGCAAAGATGCCGATTGCCCTAAAAAATTCATTAGGGAATAAGCCGCGTGCATTTGCGCTTGCAATTGGCGGGACAATGCTTTGCGTCGTTGTTTTAGTTCTTGTATCTGCTTGTCTGCGGCTGCAATCAATTGCTGTAAAGGTTGCAACACAGCATTTTGTTTGGCTTTGAGTTGCCGGCGTTCAATTCCTTGTTGACGGCTTTTTTCTTCCAGTTGTGCCAATGCAGTAGTGAGTGCTTCCCCGGTGAGTTCTTGGTAATATTGCCGACGTTTGGTGTCACGTTCTTGCTTCGAGTTGCGATGGAAATTATTCATCTGTTGCAACTGCTGCTCAAACTCGTAAGAGAGAATTTCATCCTGTTGTCGTTCTCTGAGTTCCTTGAGAGTAATCAGTTCCTGCTTGATAGCTTCTAGTTCAGCTAAAGTATGGGCTTCCTCTACGGCTACTTCCTCTCGTCCCGGAATTGGTGGAACCCAACCGGCAATTACACTGTAAGCATTGAGAAGACCAGAAAATGCTTTTAAAACTTGCCTTTCACCTGTAGGAAGTTCAACCAGCAAAACACCATACATCTTACCCTCCCGATTATAAACCGCATCAGTGGCTAATTCTTGCATTAAATCACGAGCGATCGCCTCAACAAAAACAGTGCGGGGTAACTTCAATAAATCACCACTTGCAGGACAAAGCCCTTCATACCAATAACTAACCATTGAATCACTGACCATAGAACTAAAATTTTCCTCCTCCTCTCTTGGCGTACTTGGCGACTTGGCGGTTCGTTAAATCTAAACAACCATGCCAATATAGAGACAATAAGCATAAAATTCAGCAAGAGGAAGGTCAAAAAACGCTGTGCAGATAACATTTTTAGGGACGAGTTCTGGAGTACCCACGCGATCGCGCAATGTTTCCAGCATAGCGCTGAGATTACCCCAAAGAGCAGAACTGTGGTTATTCGACTGTGGCGAAGGTACTCAGCATCAACTATTGCGGAGTGACCTAAAAATGAGTCAACTATCCCGAATATTCATCACCCATCTGCACGGCGACCATATTTTTGGTTTAATGGGACTACTTGCTAGTTGTGGTTTAGCAGGTAACGTGCAAAGAGTTGATCTTTATGGACCACCGGGATTAAACGAATATATCCAAGCCGCCACACGTTACTCACACACACATTTTTCCTATCCGGTGAAAGTTCATGTTGTCCAACCCGGAATCATTTATGAAGATGATGAATTTACAGTTAGCTGTAGTCCTTTACATCACCGTATTACAGCATTTGGTTACCGTATAGCAGAAAAAGACCGACCAGGACGCTTTGATATAGAAAAAGCCAAAGCCTTGGAAATTCCCCCCGGTAGAATTTACGGTCAACTCAAGCGTGGTGAAACAGTCACACTTCCCGATGGACGCGTCATTAACGGCACTGAATTGTGTGGACCCACAGAAATTGGACGCAAAATAGCCTATTGTACAGATACAATTTATTCCGAGGGTGCAGTGGAATTAGCACAAGATGCCGATGTCTTGATTCATGAAGCGACCTTTGCCCATCAAGATGCCGATTTAGCTTTTCAGCGATTGCATTCCACAACCACAATGGCCGCGCAAACAGCCTTAGTAGCAGGGGCGCATCGGTTAATTATGACTCATTTCAGTCCCCGCTATGCGCCGGGAAACATTATAGAACTAAAAGATTTACTTCATGAAGCCAGAGCAATTTTTCCGAAAACAGATATGGCTTATGATTTCATGGCTTATGGTGTACCCAGGCGACGAGAAGCAGAATTAACTCCAATCAGCAAGTAATACCATCTTTACTTTTATAAAGTAGGCGATCGCACGACGCAATAAAAGATCAGTTTTGTAGGGAAGCTGCACTTGAGAAACTGGTCTTGACAAAAATACATATCAATGCATAGAGGAATTTAACCGCTTTCAATGGTAAACGAAGGTTTTTTTGGTGAATTTGGCGACAATTTTCTGAAATGGTAGTTTATGCGTAAGTAATTGCCCGACCGGATGAGGAAGATGATGTGGTTTATTATTTATAATGTATAATACCAATTTAATATCAAGATGCATAAATAGAATTTAACCAGAAATCCAGTTCCCCTCCTCGCTTGCGGGGAGGGGTTAGGGGTGGGGTCGAAATAATATGCAGCCTCACAAATAATTGGTATAAGTAGCTGTACTTGCTAAATTTGATAGGCGATCGCTTAAAATTTAGAAGTTCGTGATTTCTATCTTCCCAAAATAATGTCTCAGTCAAGTTTTCAGCGCGCAAATACTCTTAAATCGGCTTTTTTGGCTTGTAATGTTGAGCCGCTTGAACCAGCAGAAATGGAACGGTATTATGTCGATCTGTCGGGGGTGCGGAAAACTTCGGCTATTGATAATGTTAGTACAATTTTGGACTTTCAAGACGCAAGTGATTTTACAACAATTTTATTTACCGGACATCGCGGTTGTGGTAAAAGTACGGAGTTAAAAAAGATTCAAAGTCTTTGGGAAAACAATTATCGGGTTATTTATTTAGAAGCGAATGAAGAGACAGATATTAATGATGCTCGGTATACAGATTTATATTTAATTGTCATTAAACAAGTCGAATTTGAATTACGAAAATTAGGTTTAACTTTTAATGAAAAACTATTAAAAAGTTTTGAATCATGGTTTAAAGAAATTACTCAAGAAAACGAGCAAAGTGTTGAGAAATCAGTCAACCTTGAAGCAGAAGCAACTCTCAGCCCTACAGCGCCATTTCTCGCCAAATTAATGGTCAAATTGTTGGCACAAATTAAAGGCTCGGACAAGCAAAAAACAACTATTCGGCAAACTCTAGAAAAAGATTTATCTCGCCTCAAATCTGATACTAATCTGTTATTAAGCGACGCTTACACAAAATTGCGGCAAAAATTTCCTGACTGTAAAGGTTTACTAATTATCTTCGATAATTTGGATCGGGTTCCGCCTGTAGTAGCAGAACATTTATTCTTTGATTATGCGGCTCAGATGCAGGAATTAAATTGTACAATCATTTATACAGTCCCAATTTCAATTCTTTGCTCGCCGAAAAATCCTCTTAATCAATTTGATGGTAATCCTCATATTGTGCCGATGATTAATATCTATGAATTTGAGCGGCATCAATGTGATTTAAAATATAATCAGATGGGCTTAGATGTAATGGCAAGTGTAATTGAAAAGCGCGTTGATATTGATGCAATTTTCGAGAGCCGTCATCAACTATTAGAATTAGCAAAAGCCAGTGGTGGACACGTGCGTCAGTTAATGCAAATGATGCGCTCTGCGTGTCAAACAGCGAGTACCAGAAAACATGAAAAAATTATCTCCGAAGATATAGATTATGCAGTTAAACAGCAACAATTTAGTTTTGAGCGGTTTATTCCTGAAGAACATTACGCTCATTTGGCGCAGGTTTGTTTAACTAAAAATGTCAGTAAAGATGAAATTGGACAATTAATGTTATTTAATACTTCCGTGTTGGAATATAACGGCGATAAACGATGGAATTATCCAAATCCGGTGGTGAAGCGAAATGAGTTCTTCCAACAAGCTCTCCAATCAGCACAAAAACAGTGAACTTCTAGCCGAAATAGGTAAGTTTATTGCTTATAATCAAGATGAATTTGCTGAATTGGTGACATTTGTCGATTTTGCAGAAAAATTTACATTAGGTTTTATTGAAATTAACTTTACGCCCGATATAGACTTATTAATTGCTGGGTTACGGCAGAATCATCAATGTCAAGAAATCCAATTTGTGGTTTTAGATTTTCCTGATGCGAATTTGCGCTTTCTGCGGGATGAATTGGTGCAGCAGTTAACAAAAATTCCTAAAAAAGCAAATAAAAAACTTGTTTTATTAATTCGGAAGTTAGAAAAATCTATTGGTGTCTTTGGCGATTATCCACCAGTTTTACAGGATTTAAACTTCGTCCGTGATTCCTATCGTCAAAGCGTACCCCATCCGCTTTTATTTATTTTGCCAGATTATGCGATTTCGCGGTTGGCAAAATTTGCACCTGATTTTTGGGCTTGGAAGTCTGGTTTATTTCGCTTTAAAACTACAGAATTGACTAGAAATAGAGCAATTGCCAATACTCTGAATGCAGACACGAATATAGCACGCTTACCAACACCAGAACAACAAGAACGTATCGATTTATTACATAGCTTGTTGATGGAATATAACCCAACTGGAGAAATACCCAGCCTAGAACATCTTCGCAATTGCTGTAATATTTTAAATGAATTAGGCAAAGCATATTTAAGCCAGCGCAAACCAATCCAAGCCAGAGAATATCTAGACAAAGCTTGGGAAAGTACCAAGAAATTTCCTGATTATTCCTTACAAATCGAAGTTATCAATCAGTTAGGTAAAAGCTATGAGCAGCAACGACAGTTTGAAAGTGCAAACAGCTATCATCAAAAAGCTCTAGATATTGCCAAAAAGCTGGGAAATCGTCGTGCTGTCGCCGATTCTTTGTTTTATTTAGGTAATGTTTCTCTGCATATGCGACAGTTCCCCCAAGCACGGGATTATTATCAACAAGCCCTGGAAATATATCTCGAATTTGGCGCTAGCGAAGCTCTTCCTTCGGAAGCTCGCTACTCCTGTGCTGGCATTTACCACAATTTGGGATATGTTGCCCAAGAGTTGCGGGAATACGACCAGGCACGGGATTATTATCAACAAGCCCTGGAAATCACTATCGAATTTGGCGCTCGCTATGAGTGTGCAAGCACTTACCACCAGTTGGGAAGGGTTGCCCAAGAGTTGCGGGAATATGACCAGGCACGGAATTATTATCAACAAGCCCTGGAAATATATCTCGAATTTGGCGCTCGCTATAACTGTGCTAGGATTTACCACCAGTTGGGAATGGTTGCCCAAGAGTTGCGGGAATACGACCAGGCACGGGATTATTATCAACAAGCCCTGGAAATCACTATCGAATTTGGCGCTCGCTATGAGTGTGCTAAGACTTACGCAACATTAGGATTATTGGCACAAGCAGAGGAGAATTACGCGGAAGCTTGGGCTAATTTGCAGACAGCGTTGGAGATATATGTTGAGTATCAGGATGAATATATGGCTACGGTGACGCGGGAGATTTTAGAGAGTTTACCGGAATAGGTGGGGATATGGGCGATCAATCGCGTTTTGGGTTTTGTGGAGGTGTGATTGGGTTTGGGGTTGTAGAGAGGTGCGATTGGGTTTGGGTTTTGTGAAGGTGCGATCGCGCATCTTAATGAAGTTATTTCCCCGTGCCATTGCTATTCCGAATACAAAGCTTTCAGAATGGGGATTGCATAAGTATTATGCAAGAAATCTAGTTCCCCTCCTCGCTTGCGGAGAGGGGCTAGGGCGTGTTTTCAAACTACAACCACAACAAAATACAGGCGATCGTAATCATAGCTGTATAATTGGCTGCAAGTTTTTCATATCGGGTGGCAATGCGGCGAAATTGTTTGAGTCTGTTGATAGCG
>NZ_CAWQOY010000176.1:0-20228 GCF_963896525.1 Nodularia sp. LEGE 04288 | reverse complement strand
AATGACAAATGACAAATGACAAATAATGACTTTTCTCTCAACCCGGAAAGCAAGTCGAAATTATGGAATATATAGCAGTAAGCGACCAAAAAATTTTGCTGTGCGAATGAGAAATTGGGCTGCGACGATTGTACTAACTTCTGCTTGGCTGATATCTGGATTCATCGCTTCTCAAGCCTTGGCTGTAGCAGATCATCCCATAGCGTCTTCTCGGTCAATCTCTGAGTCAAGCAACATTAGACCGATTACCGCCAGTCAAGCTGAATTTGGAGTCCTGAGAGTTGATGCCAAAAATCAAAGTACATTTACTCCTACCACCAGAGTAGTACTGTATCAGGGTGGTAAATACGGTTGGCGGATTCAACTAAAAAATTACAAGGGTGAGGTAACATGGCGAGAAACGCTGCGATTACCAAAACCTCCAGAAACCTGGGCTACAGACGATGGTCAAACTTTGTCCTTATCAGCTGATGGTAATGAAGCTGTAACAACTCGGACAGTATTCACAAATGATGGCAAAATTGAGAACTTCTGGACAATGGTTCCTGGCGATCCTGGTGGTAAACATCAAATACAGGTTTACATTGATAACCGTCTCATAGGTTCCTTCGATTTTGAAGTGATTTCTCTGAGAAAATAAACCTCCGCGCCCCTCTGCGTTGAAAACCATAGCAGACTATCCTAGAAATAGAGATTTCATCAATGAAACTCATGGATGCTCAGGAATTAATCCGACGTTATAACGAAGGACAGAGGTATTTTACCGCCGCCCAGTTAACTGGAGTCAAGCTGATTGGAGCCTACTTACCTGGAATCAATTTGTGGGGAGCCGACTTGAGTCGAGCTAATCTAGCTAAAGCTAAACTTTGGGGAGCCGACTTAAGTCAAGCTAACCTAGCCAATGCGAACTTAACTAGAGCTAACTTGTGTGGCGTTAAACTGAATGAGGCAAATCTTCGGGGAGCAAAACTCAATTTAGCCAAGTTTTATGGAGCTAATCTCAGTGGGGCTTACTATGATGAAAGCACCCGATTTTCTCGTGGTTTTGACCCCAAAAGTCACAATATGCAGAAATTTTAATCCTCTTCGGCTTCGGGAAGCGGGAAAATTTCGCCAGCCAAGTAAGCCTGAAAGTGTTTTTGGAAGTACAGCCAAGATGTCATATCTTCCCCATCTAAAACGGCTTTTGGAGCTTGCTTGTACAGAGGAACGCGGGTATTAATTTCATCTTGAAGCAACTGGGGTAATTCTGTGAAACCATTTACTTTACTTCCCGAAGCACTGTAAATGAGATAACCAGAGCGCTCGCCCATTTTCATCCAAGGCAACCATTGACCAATTCTATCCCAACCCAGTCTCAATTGAGACACTGAAACCAGTTCTGAGTTAAATAAATCTACTGTTGGTACAGCTAATTTGAATAATTCCGTAGCCTGATAAATTGCATATGGGCTATATTCAGCAAACTGGGGATTTTCGGCTAATGGATTTGGATATGTGGGAAAAATATCAAAAACGAAGGTTGTAGTGTCTCCCTCAACTTGTGCGGGAAATTTGCCTTGAAACTGCCCCTGCACCGGATTATTAGCAACGTGGATCACAGGCACTGTTTCACCTGTCCAGGGGTTCTCCCAGTGCCGCAGAATCTCATCGGTTTGTGGATCTAGGTAGTAAGTCAGTTCCCTGGATGTAAAATCCCAACTACCTTCTGCTGTGGGAATGCATCTACTCACGCTGACCCCCGACATTTTAAACAGCAATTTTCTTTTCTCACCAGGGATAAAACTGTAAATCTTACCTGTCCAAATCAGGAATGTAGATTTAGTAGGGTCAAGGGAAGAACGGGTTTTTACCCATTGCTGGGCATCTAATTCTTGAACTTGGGCAACCATATCCGGTCTCCTTAGTCATTAGTCATTGGTCATTGGTCATTGGTCATGGGATTATTAAACTGGCTCTGATAGATGACTATCAAGACGGCGAAACAAAAATATCCACAGTGGTAGGGAACTATTAATGGCAATCAGTCGGACTAAATGACCGGTTGTAACAATTTCTACATTATGATTTAATGCCAAGGACAAAAGGATCATTTCTGGCGCTCCTCCTGGTGCTGTAACTAACAAACAAGTTAACCAGTCCCAAGAGGTTAATTGCATGGCCAGCATAGCAGCGATCGCACCCGCGACCAAGGTCATGCCTACAGACATAAAAGCATAACCTACAGCCCTTTTGCCAATATTAGGTTTATCTCCCCAATACTCACCAATGGTAATTCCCAGCAGCAGTTGACCGAATAATTTGATGACTGCTGGCGGACTAAAATTCAGATCACCGAACACAGGTAGCCAATGCACCACAGAATTAAAAGCTAGACCAACTACTAATGCACCAAAAAACTCGGCTGCTGGCATTTTACACAATCCAGCCAGATAAACTACTAATGTGGTGATTAGCAGTGCCAAGAAGAGTAATCCTATTTGATCTGGATCAAAACTCAGTAATCCCACTGCGACAGGTAATGTTTGAGGGCTGAGAACACTATCAACTGATGTCCGAGCAATGAACGGAATAAGTAAGACTACAGAGGTGACACGGATTGCCTGAACTAAAGCTACAAGGGTGACATTTCTATTGTAATCAGCAGCAATAGATGACATGACTCCCACACCGCCGGGAACTGTCGCCAACATTGATGTTAATAAATTGGTTTGACTCAAGCGGGAGTATAGGTAGCCAATGCAGCTACCACACACCAGTAAAAATAAAGTGAGAAAAATAAATATAGGAATATCAGCAGCCAGACTGGTTAAATCGCTATTGCTACTTGATGCACCGACAGTCAAGCCGACAAGTGCCATTCCCACCTTTCTCGCATTTCGATTAGGCTTGGGATAATACTGGTATAAAATCCGAGATCCTTGTAAAACTATTGCACCAGAGGCAATTCCGCCAAATATCCAAGCAATTCCGCCTACGTGTAACTTGACTAAGACTAAGCCCAAAGGTATAGCCAGCAGTAGTTCTAGGCTGAGGATCAGGAATAATTTCACATATGACTGTTGTGGGGTAACATTTTCTTTTTCATGAGTGGGTAACTTTTGGGTGGGAGTAACACTGAGGTTTTGATTCATCGAAAAGGGCTGTTTATATTAATTTAACTATGTACTCAAAGTAACGTGATTCACTAGAACGCACATCTGCTAAATTCCAGTTATGCAGGCAATAAAAACCAAAAAAATTTTCTCAAATTCCCCGAAGTTGCAGGCTGATTTCAAATTACTAACCCCCTTTTGTCCGTTCTTCCACCCCCTAACTGTGGCACAATAAAAAATTGTAATAAGAAAAATATTGTTAAGGTAATTTAGTGACTCCAACTGCTCAATCCCCGGCAAGTGCGCGTCGCGTGGTATTCCCATTTACGGCAATTGTGGGCCAGGAAGAAATGAAACTGGCGCTGCTGTTGAACGTGATTGATCCCAAAATCGGTGGTGTAATGATTATGGGCGATCGCGGTACCGGCAAATCCACGACTATCCGGGCGCTGGCTGATTTGTTGCCAGAAATCCCCGTGGTTGCCAATGACCCCTTCAATAGTGACCCCAACGACCCCGACGTGATGAGTGATGAAGTTCGCCAAATGGTTGAACAAGGGGCGGAAATTCCCATAGATCACAAAAAAGTTCAAATGGTAGACTTGCCATTGGGGGCTACAGAAGACCGAGTTTGTGGCACTATCGACATTGAGAAAGCTTTATCTGAAGGTGTAAAAGCTTTTGAGCCGGGATTGCTGGCTAAGGCTAACCGAGGCATTCTTTATGTAGATGAAGTCAATTTGCTCGACGACCACTTAGTAGACGTGCTACTGGACTCCGCAGCCAGTGGGTGGAATACTGTAGAACGCGAAGGTATTTCCATTCGTCACCCAGCACGTTTTGTGCTTGTAGGTTCTGGTAACCCGGAAGAAGGTGAACTGCGTCCCCAACTGCTAGACCGCTTTGGGATGCACGCCGAAATTCACACGGTGAAAGAACCAGCTTTGCGGGTACAGATTGTGGAACAGAGGGGAGAATTTGATCAAAATCCTCCCGTATTTCTGGAAAAATACCAACCTGAACAAGAAGCATTGCAACAAAAAATTGTGAATGCTCAAAATTTGTTGCCAAAAGTGACACTTGACTACGACCAAAGGGTAAAAATTTCGGAAATTTGCTCAGAACTAGATGTCGATGGTTTGCGTGGTGATATTGTTAGCAACCGCGCCGCCAAAGCATTAACCGCATTTGAAGGTCGTACCGAAGTCACGCTTGATGATATCAAACGCGTGATTACTTTATGTCTGCGTCACAGACTGCGGAAAGACCCCTTGGAGTCAATTGATACTGGCTACAAGGTACAAAAAGCTTTTGCGCGAGTTTTTGGTGTGGAACCACCAGAAGATGATGCTGCACAAAAAAACGGCGTAGGTCAAAAGTTAGGGGCTAGAGGTTAAAAGCTTTAAGTGTTGAGTTGTGAAAAACCACTTCATGACTCAGCACTCAGCACTGAGGAAGCACTTAGGAAGCACTGAGAACTAAATATGAGATTGTGGAATTTTTGGTTAAACAGCTTTATTTTAGCTAGTCAATACAACCCACCCAGGTTTGTAGAGTTATTGATGCTCATGGTGGCGATCGCTATGCTCATCATCGCGACCATTTTACCAGATATGCCTTATTTAGTCTTGGGTTTGAGCCTGGTGGTGGGAGCATCTATTTCTATCTTAGTCCGGGAAGCGATCGCACCCTCACCCCAAACACGAGTTACCCAATTCACAGCCTTATTATTGCTTTTCATTAGTATCTACGGCTTTGCTGATTTGCTGTAAATTCTTTAATTTTCTAGAGAGCAATATAGAACCTCACCCCAACCCTCTCCTTCTCCCAAAGGGAGACGCTACGCGAAAGTAAGGAGAAGGAGCAGGAATCTTGTTTCTTCCCTTTACAAGCTACGGTGTACACACATCCTTATCCATAAAGGGTTTCCCGCCCTAAAAACAGGATTTAAGCGGAAATCCAGTTCCCCTCCTCGCTTGCGGGGAGGGGCTAGGGGTGGGGTGTTATGGCAAAAAAAAGCAATTTCCTGACTTGTGTGTACACGGTAGCCTGACTAAGAAGAGGGAGCAGGAATTTTATTTCCCCCTCATCCCGCTCATTCCCACCCTTGCATTTCTACCAGTTCCATACACAAATCATTAATTTGCTCTAAATCAGGTTTAGCCGGTAAAGTTGATTTCTCGTAAACAATATCCATTTGACTAACCAAATCTTCTGCCATTTTCATCACTTGTTCATAGGAATAATCACCCCTCAAAATAGCTTTCAAATCTTCAACATCACCAGCGATTCTTCTATCTACAACTATTTCTCCGCGCTGTAATATTTCTAGTCCACTGCGTAATAATCTAATGCAGTGCATTCCATGCTTCAGGTCAAAACCCGACTTTCTTTCCATTTCCGCCCTAGCGGGATTTCTGTTTTCCTGCCAAGATATGTAAGCTTTCCACTCTCTTAAAGCTATTTGATAATTTTGGCTTTTTTGCAGTAAGCGAATAAAATCTTTGCGGCTATTGGTGAACTTTTGGGTATATTCCAAAGTTTCATCAGGTAAAGTATATTGTTTCAATACTCCTTTAAAATCAATATCTGCCGTCAGCAACTTATATAATTCTTCGGCTTCTTCTAAAAACTCAATTCTGCCTCTAATTAAATGATAAAGATACTCTAGAAAAGCGTTTAGCTCATCTTTAATCAGCGGTTCTTCCTCTTCTATGCCAAAATCAGATGGGAGTGGTTTCTTTTGTGGGGGATTTAACAACCATTTGCGATGGGTTTCCATCTTTTTGATTTGAGCAAAAGCATAACCAGAATAAGTATGCTTGACCTTTTTTGTTAAAAATATTTTTTTGTGCTTAATTAACTGTTGACCAACTGATGTTAAAACAGGATAATTTTGCAACCACAGCAATTCTAAAATATTGGGATTTGCTCCTGCTAATAACTGAATTATTTTTTTTAATTCATAGATAACTGTGTCCTGGTTGTCATCAATAAAGGGAAATATTCCAGGTTCATCCCAACCAGTATCTTGTTGTTCTATGCGGTCAAATCCCAAGTAATATCTCTTGGGTGCAATAAATACTCCCCGAAAATCCCAGTCTGACTCAGGACGATTTAACCCATAACCGTGGCTACCAGATAAACCAATCAAAATTGTTCTTTGTTCAACTTCTATTCTTTTCATATCTATGGGTTAAGAGTTACTAGAGATAGCTATATCGCCCATCTTTTTACGAGGACTGGGTTATTACAAAGAGGTGCAAGACATGACTAAACCCCATATCCTGCTTCCAATCAACTGATGACTTCAAATGCGATCGCCATTGCTGCTAATCTTTCAGTATCAATACCGCGAACTCCCGCTGGTAGTGGTATCCGTTCCACATTAATCCCGCCGCGAGTCCCTGCATCTAAGTCATCAAGTAAATTATTAGTTAAACCCAAAAATTCATCATTCACAGAAATAGGACTACGTGTGTTTTTCAGACCTCTGCTTTCAGCAATTTTCTGTAATGCTTGCAGGGAAGTTCGCAGAGGCGTTGTACTGGCAATAATTAATGCTTCTGAGATGCCAAAAGGTTCGACAATAGTCAGTTTAAATCCATCGTTTGCTAGGGGAATTACCCGTTTTTGCGAAGGTTGTATCAATGTCGCACCTTCTACAGCCGACCAATCAAAGGGAAAAATTACATCCATATCCCCAGCCGCATCAATTACCAAAATAGTAACGTATAGTGGACGAGACTCGTTATTTTCCACCTGAAAAGTAATCTCAGTACCTGTTGGTAATTTTGGTATACCAGAATCAGCAGCATTCACAAGAGAAACTGGTACTGATTGATTTGTCTCTTCCGTGAGTTTTTTCACCGCACCACGAGGAGTAAAAGTTTCACCAATTAATTTTTGATTATCAGCCAGATTCATAGAAGCAGTAATATTGATTCGGGATGAATTGGTGTTACCTAGCATTTGCTTGACAATTCTGGCGGCTAGCAACGAACGCAATTTGGGTTGTAAACGCTGCACAGCCTCAGTCACAGTTTCCTTGGCTTTACCAAAAGAATTAGAGATAATTTGGTCTAGACTTGGTAAAAATAACCCAAAACTATCCACTTCTGGCAAATTAGATATGCCATTTTTTTGCAACTCTTGATACTTAGCTGTATTCATCCGACCAAAGATATATTGCAGTTCTTGCTGTCCCACTGGTTTGGGTTCAATACGTGGCAACTTTTGCAGAGCTTGTCTTGCCTGTTGTGCTGTGTTACTTTCTAGAGAGCCATCAATCCCAATTTTCAAAGTCAGATTATCAGGAATACTACGGATACGCTCTTGTAATATTGTTCCCGGTTGTACCGTTCCCCCCTGGCGTGTAGTCGTTTGCAGAGTGCCTTTACCGACTAAACCTTGACGAGAATTTAACTTAATTAATCCTCTTTGACCACCAGTAGGATCTAAAGCGATGAAATAGGGATTGTTGGTGAAGGCTTCTAAGCTGCCTAAATCCAGCCCCCCCAGCCATAAATCTACTTCATTGCCCCTAACTTGAGTAATTACAGCCTCAGCCGGGAGTGTTCGCTTGGGGGTAAAATAGACGGGTGCATTAGCATTTTCTTGGCTCAGATTTGTTTCAATTTCTGGGTTTTGGATAATCCCTTTTTCCCAAGCTAAACTGTTCGTACTTTGACGAACACTCAAAATTGCTTGACTGACAGGTTCATTACCAGCACGTTGCCAAAGATACTGAGTGAATAAATAGCTAAATGCACCTGCACTAAAATCCCCAAAAGGAAAATCAGCTGCGTATTGTTCCCGTCTAGCGCTAGCAATTACCACTCCTTTAGCAATATTTTCTCTACGTTTTTTGATAAAATCTTGGGGAGACATCCCCAGTTTTCCCAACCACTGACGCTGCTCATCAAGTTCCCCTTGACTAGGTTGGAGAAGAGAACCACCATCAATAGACCGCACCCGGAAAATTCCCCGCGTACCACCACCAGAATGACAACTATCTAAGACAAAAGTGACATTTTCTGTTTGCAACGCAGACATGAGTAAAAACAGCGTATGTCCCATAATGTGTTGCACCTGGCCACCTTCATAGGGATATCCCAGTGGTAAATCACCATCCACAGGAACCAGCGTACTGTTAAGTTTATCTGGGGAATCGCCGTCAGGGTCTTGGACTCGCGAACCGTGACCAGAGAAGTGAAACACCACCACATCCCCCGGTTTAGCTTGTTTAATCAGATGTTCTTCAAAAGCCGTGAGGATATTTTGACGAGTAGCCTGTTTATCAGTCAAAGTCAGGATATCTTGGGAGCTAAAACCAAAACGGTAAGTTAATAACTCCTTCTGCATCAACACATCATTAACACAGCCAGACAAAGGTACAATATTACCAGAATACTGATTAATACCCACTAAGAGCGCCAGTTTACGGGGTGTACTTTGGGCGAGAACTTGACCAATGCGATCGCCCTGCTGCATAATATCCCACTGGCTGATACCTAGAGTTGCTAATGCAGAACCCGCAAATTGCACAAACTGACGGCGTTTAATGTGAGACATAGTGATTTTTAATTGGGGATTTGCTATTTATCTATACTTCTGGCAGATTTGAGGTTATGCAACTTTCTCCTCTCTTTCTCTGCGCCACCCTGCGGGAAAGCTTTCAGCTAACTGCGCCTCTGCGTGAGACAAATCAACGCCATTCACCTTGAGAAATAAACCCAGACCAAAAATAGGGATTACGCCATCTATCTTGTTCCCACATCTGCAATTGTGCATCACGCAGAGCCACATTCGGCGATTTACCCGACTGCAACATTTGCTGATAAAACTTCTGCATCAAATTTGATGTACCGTTATCATCCACCTTCCACAGAGAAACAGCTAGACGTTCCGCACCTGCATACATTAAACCCCTGGTCAAGCCCACCAAACCCTCACCGTTGACATCTTGACCTAAACCAGTTTCGCAAGCACTCAGCACCACCAAATCAGCAGGTAAATTGAGGTTAAAAATGTCACCCAGTCGCAGATAGCCCCGGACTGGTTGACCAGCTGTGTCTACTAAAGAAAGAACAATACCGGATAATTCTGGGTTCTTGGGGTCAGCGAAACCGTGGGTAGCAAAATGTATATATCGATATTCAGCCAGACCTTGACTTGTAGCCCAATTGAAGTTAGCGTCAAAATCAAAAGCTTGCAGTCGTTCTTTGGGTGACACCAGTTGTAAAATCGCCTTAGCTTCCTCACCTGTAGCAGGGAGTCTAGACCATGTACCAAGATTGAGATTGTCAGCAGCTCGTTGCAGAGCAGATTCATCTAAACTCAAATTGAGATCATTTTCAGTATTCTGGGATTTACCTTTGATTCGGGAATCATTAGGGGAAAAAACTGGGTCAGCCAGGACAGCTAAAGTTTTTGGGGCGCTGTTGCGACCTTTGAGGGCTGTTCTTTGGGTAGCAATAGCGGTCATGGAAGGTAAGTGGACAATTTCATGGTTGATGAGTAGCGGTTGGTAATTCACCTCTTCTTTAGTTCCGGCTTTGGTTAAATCAGCTAAAGCTGCAAAGGGAATCACTTGCAAAGCACCATCAGCCACAATTACTAAGCGTTTATTACCCAATTTATCGGCAACTGGCGACAAAATCATTTGACTGAGTTTCAGCGCCGCCTCAATATTTGTAGATTTGCTGATACCAGTCGGACTGACTGTAATTCCTCTTTGGGAGACAAGTGAATTACTGGGATTTTGTAATAACTTATGGAATGTTTGGGCTGCGGCTTCTATTTCCGACCGTTGAGGGAGTTCGTAGCTATGGATAGAGTCGGGAGTGACAGCCCAGAGATAGCTGCGGTCTTTACCCAAGGAATATTGCAGTAATACAGTATCTTGATCTAGTTGTTGCTGAATTTGACTTAGTGTCAGAGGTTGGGGATATATCAGGTCAGCATATTTGGGGCTAGTGGTGCGGATTTTGGTTTGGAGTTCTTTTTGTTGATTGAGCAGGTCGTCGATTTCTGTTTGTAATTCTTTTACTAAGTCTGCATAGGTAGTATCTTGAATTTTGGGACTATTGACGATTTCAAAGCGCTGTTTTTCTCTCGCATCAATTAATTGCAGCAAACGCTGTTCTTCTGCTAAGAGTTTGGGGTCAACATCTTTCCGAATCTCTGCGCGGGCTTCGGTTAACAGTTCGACTAAACCCCTAGCGCGGGAGCGTTCGCTGATGTGCAGTGCTAATGCGTTGTACCCTTGGTCAGGTTTTTGCTTGTGCAGTTGCATCAGCAGGTCGGTATAGAATTTATAGTAATTCTGTACAGTGGCAAAGTAAGAAGTCCGCAATTCTTGACTATCTATTTTGGTGCGTAAATCTTCAATAATTTGCACTGCGGCTTGAATTTGGGTGAGGGCTTGTTGCAGGTTGCCTTGGTTGCGTTCTAAGTAAGCCATGTTGTAAAGAGCGGTGGCTTCCCCTCCCCTGTCGCCTACTGCACGTCTTAGGGTGAGGGCTTGGTTGTAGTATTTGAGCGCCTCTTGCTTTTCTCCCAATAAGTCGTAGACACCGCCAATATTGTTGAGGGTGGTGGCTGACCCTTGCCTGTCGCCCACGGCACGGTATAGGGGTAGGGCTTGGTTGTAGTATTTGAGCGCCTCTTGCTTTTCTCCCCATGAGTTGTAGACAATACCAATATTGTTGAGAGTGGCGGCTTCTCCTCGCCTGTCGCCCACTGCACGGAGTAGGGGGAGGGCTTGGTTGTAGTATTTGAATGCTTGCTGTTTTTCTCCCAAATCGTCGTAGACTAAGCCAAGATTGTTGAGAGTGGTGGCTTCTCCTCCCCTATCGCCCACTGCACGGAGTAGGGGGAGGGCTTGGTTGTAGTATTTGAGTGCCTGCTGCTTTTCTCCCAACTCGGAGTAGACTAAGCCAAGATTGTTGAGGGCAGTGGCTTCTCCTCCCCTGTTTTCCACGACACGGAGTAGGGTGAGGGCTTGGTTGTAGTATGAGAGCGCCTCTTGCTTTTCTCCCAAATGGTCGTAGACACCGCCAAGATTGTTGAGAGTGGTGGCTAACCCTTGCCTGTCGCCCACGGCACGGTATAGGGGTAGGGCCTGGTTGTAGTATGAGAGCGCCTGCTGCTTTTCTCCCAAATCTGAGTAGACAGCGCCAAGATTGTTGAAAGTGGTGGCTTCTCCTCCCCTGTCTTCCACGGCTCGGTATATGGGTAGGGCTTGGTTGTAGTATGAGAGCGCCTGCTGCTTTTCTCCCAAATCAGAGTAGACACGGCCAAGATTGTTGAGAGTGGTGGCTTCTCCTCCCCTGTCGCTCACGGCACGTCTGAGGGTGAGGGCTTGGTTGTAGTATTTGAGTGCCTGCTGATTTTCTCCCAAATCTGAGTAGACATAGCCAAGATTGTTGAGTGTGCTAGCTTCCCCTTGTCTGTCGCCCACAGCACGGAGTAGAGGGAGGGACTTGTTGTAGTATGAGAGCGCCTGCTGCTTTTCTCCCAAATCATTGTAGAGAGCGCCAAGATTATTGAGAGTGGTGGCTTCTCCTCCCCTATCTTCCACGGCACGGTATATGGGTAGGGCTTGGTTGAAGTATTTGAGTGCCTGCTGCTTTTCTCCTAATGAGTCGTAGAGAGCGCCAATATTGTTGAGAGTGATGGCTTCTCCTCCTCTGTTTTCCACGGCACGGAGTAGAGGGAGGGCTTGGTTGTAGTATGAGAGCGCCTGCTGCTTTTCTCCCAATGAGTCGTAGACAGCACCAATATTACTCAGGGTGCTAGCTTCCCCTCCCTTGTCTTCCACGGCACGGTATAGAGTTAAAGCTTGGTTGAAGTATGAGAGTGCCTGCTGCTGTTCTCCTAATGATCTATAGACTAAGCCAAAACTGTTGAGAGTGGTGGCTTCCCCTCCCTTGTTTTCCACGGCACGGTAGAGAGCTAAGGCTTGGTTGAAGTATGAGAGCGCCTGCTGCTTTTCTCCCAATGAGTTGTGGACATAGCCAAGTCCCAGGAGGGTCAGGGCTTGTTGATATTTATCATCAATTTGCTGCCAAAGCTTGAGCGCTTCTTGCCATTTCACTATTGCTTGTTGTACTGATTCTGCTGTCCCTTGTCGATAAAATAGCATCCCTTCTTCAAAGAGTTTTTCCGCAGCAGCGCCAGTTGCATCTGGTTGTGTTGTGTCTGATTGTTGTGCTATCTGCAACTGTTTTTTTATCGCTGTTGCTCCTACAGCATCAGATAGCAAAACCACGCTGAGTAATAAAGTTAAACTATAGCGACTTAAATTCGGTAGCAAGTATGAAAAAACTCGAAAAATGTGCTGCTGTCTTGAGTTTTGAACTTGCTTATCCATAAATCTGGTTTAATTTGCTGATTTATACCTACGATTCACTATATCTCTAGTTGTTTTGAGGTTATGCAGTTTTACCGTAATACCCCGATCCCCGACTTCTCTAAGAAGTCGGGGATCTATATCGTCAACGTTTTATGTTTTACTTACGTTACAGGCTAAGGCACGGAAAATCTAGGATGGTGCGTTGCGCTACGCGACAACTACAAAATCAGAAGGGTTATCTTCGGCAGATGAGGAATTAACGGTTTTTTTTCACAGCCTGCACTGCTGCATCTGCGTTAACTAGTCCTCTACCAAAGAGGTGTTGCTGAATTTTTTCTGATTGTGAACCGTAGGATTTGATATCTTCATCGGAGATATTCAGCCCTTGATAACTGGCTGTAGATTTGAGGATATCAGTTAAGCGATCGCGATTCAATACTCTTTTGGGATCTTCTCCTTTCATTAAGGCTACAACTCCAGAAACCGCTGGCGCAGAGAAAGATGTGCCTTCTACCCACCAATATTTACCTCTGGAATCAACTACAGCAGACCAACGGGAGGTGGGGTTTGGTATCCCTTGCCAAAAAGCACTTAGCCAAGTTCCCCCTGTGGCCGGAATTCCCCCGAAAAATCCTGGTGTATCTAAATCGCCGCCTGGTGCAACTACATCTAATCCCAGTCCGTAATTACTATAAGCCGCACGATAACCCCTGATATTAGTTGCTCCCACGGACACGACTCCTGGATAACCCGCAGGATAACCAACTTGGTCATAGTTGGAGTTACCAGCAGAGGCGACAATTACCAATTTAGGATAGGCTTTGAGGATATCGGCGATCGCCTGTTCTTCTTCTTCACTAGGCAACATCGCACCCAAGCTGAGATTAATGATATCAGCACCGCGATCGGCTGCATAGCCCAGGGCTTCTATATAAGTAGCTGGAATAAAACTACCATTTAACCCAAATACCCGCACTGGTAAAATTTGAGCATTGGGGGCTACTCCGATTAATCCTTGACCATCTTTCGGTTTAGCGGCGATGGTTCCACTGACATAAGTACCATGAAATTCGCCGCCGACTCTGCTACTGCGGATTGTGTAACGTAAAATATTGGCGATTGTTTCCAGTGACTCATCTGGGTATGTTCGTCTCAAATTGACGAATTCTCGCGGATATTGCTGGACTAATTTGGCATCGGATAGTTGAAAAGTATCTTGAAATTGTGAGCCTAAAATTGCCAGTTCTGTGGGATTGATCCGAGTCTCTGCATCACCAATTTTACAGGGGTCGGCGCTATTACCACCACCGGAAAAATCCCACCCGTGAACTTCTCCGGGACATTTATCAGATGCTTGCACTTTATACAAACTATCTGCCAAATCCGGGTGATTCCACTGAATCAGACTATCTAAAACTGCCACAACTACACCCCGTCCGCCGTTGCTACGTTTCCAAGCTTCTTTGACTCGGATATCTGTCCGGGGAATCACAGATTTAGTGGCAGCATTTGGTGTTTGTAAACAGCTTTCTAAGGCATCCCAATCAGATATATCCTGCTGTAGACATTGTTGCATCGGTGTGCTATCCAAATGCCAAGATAAACCCAATAAGTTGCTTTCGGGTGAAGTCTGGCTATTGACTTGAGGAACGGTATTAGGGATAGTTTTATTTGGTTCCCATTTTTTCATTCCCTGGACTTGTTGCACTGTCGTTTCCAGATTTCTCTGACTGACAGACTGGACGAAGTTAGGTGAAACAGAATTGATACCTTGAACTGTGCTGAGTTGGTTAGCAACACTGAGGACTTTCGCACCTTCGGCAATTGTAGATTTTACCAAATAGCGATCGCGCTGAAAGCGCAATTTACGGACAACCTCTAGATTATTTTGCTGTAAAATTTCTTTTCTTTGGTTTTCTGATAATTTAGAGTCAAAGCTGAGGATAATTTCGTTAGGTAAAATAATGACATCCTGCTCGTTGCGGCGACTCAGTACAGGTAAGGTAGTCTGCACATAGGGTTGCTGCTGAATACTTTGCTGTACAGCGTTTCCCGCTTCACGTGGCACATTCACCACAGCATAGTTTTCACCTAATGGAGTGACTATTGGTGGTGTAGTCATTCGCCCATTATTGCGCTGTAAATCTTGTTGGAGTTGGAGATATAGAGGTGTGGCCGCCCCTAGATTGCGGGTGGGAGGTAAATCTTTAAAAGAAACTGCGATCGCATCTTGGCGTTGATTTAGCGGGATGCGTTCTCCTTTATACAGGTAAAATAAATCAGCAGATTCCTGGGTTTGAGCGATCGCAGATTTCAGCTTTGGGGTGGAGAATATACCCAAGCCAGACCAAATAAAACCAGTGAGGACAATGCAAGTTGTAATGCGTTTCATAGATTTGTTTCCTTGTTTTTGTAAATTGAGTTAAGCACCCCAGCGGCGGCTACGGTATACACACATCCTGAGCCAGAAAGGGTTTCCAGCGATTTTCGGGTAAATGAACTACATTTTTTTGTGTCACGCAGAGGCGCAGAGGCGCAGAGAGGAATCAAGAGGGAGGTCTAAAATACATGAAAACATGATTTAACCGGAAATCCAGTTCCCCTCCTCGCTTGCGGGGAGGGGTTAGGGGTGGGGTTCTTCACGTTTAATCAGTAATCGGTTTCAACAACACCAAAAATTTTCCCCACTCCCCACTCCCCACTCCCTACTCCCCTCTTATTCCGATTCCCCAATCAAGGTAAATGCAGCCCAATATTTAGGCGAAGGATGTGTTTTCATAGTCGTGAGCATGGCGTTTCTTAAGGAGGTAGCTTTGTCAACATTTTGTTGCAGATTTTTGTAAAATTCAGTCATCAACACAGAAGTAGAATTGTCATCAACAGCCCATAAAGAGACAATCACACTGGGGACACCTGCGCTAATTAAAGAGCGAGATAAGCCAATCACACCATCACCAGTCAACCGTCCGCGTCCGGTGTCGCAAGCACTGAGAACAACTAACTCTGCATTCAGCTTCATGTCAAAAATTTCTTCCGCAGTGAGTAAGCCCTTATCTTCACCAGAGGGGGCTAATGCTATCGCACTTCCCAAACCCCGAAGATCATCAAATATTCCATGTGTGGCTAAATGAATAATTCTGGCTGGGATCATTTGCTGGACAATGGCGGCTTTAGTGGCTTGATTACCTGTAAAAGCTTCAGTTTTAAACAGTGACGCAATACCTTTGGCTTCCTTTTCTGCCCATTCCAAATTAGATAATTGTTGAGATGGTTTTCCTGGTTCCAAGACTACTTTTGGCATAGTCGGATTCCCCACCACCAAAACCTTCCCTTTCCCCACTCCCGATTTTCCAATTCTCTGCTGACGAGTTAAATCTAAAACTTGAATTGATGGGGCGCTGAGGATAGTGTGTTTTTCAATTAAGTATTTGCCTTTGTCATCTTGCAGTGCAGGGAAGGGTACGAGGAATAATTGACTTTGAGGAACGAAAACAACTCTTTCAGTTTCCTTTTTGGGGAGAAGGTCGGCTATGGGTTCAATTAATAGTTCATGGAGTCGGAGTAACTTTTGCTTGGCTTTGGAAGCATCAGGAACAGCCGTGACTTTAATCCCGCGTCCTCTGACACCAATAGATTGACGACTGGTAGTAACAAGTTCTGCCAGAGTTGTATTTTCTTTTTCCCAGAGGGATTTGAGATCAGCTTTGCGGAAATTAACTTCACCTGTGGGTTTGATTACCCAAATATACAGTTCTGATTCTTTGCTTTGTGATTTACCCTGAATCTGGAAATCTTCATGAGTAATTGAATATTGGATCAGAGTAGCATTT
Organism: Nodularia sp. LEGE 04288; assembly: GCF_963896525.1. Classification (NCBI taxonomy): domain Bacteria; kingdom Bacillati; phylum Cyanobacteriota; class Cyanophyceae; order Nostocales; family Nodulariaceae; genus Nodularia; species Nodularia sp. LEGE 04288. The sequence continues at coordinate 3,945 of NZ_CAWQOY010000176.1, read as the reverse complement.
TGCGCTTTAGCAATTTGTTGAATTTCTGCGATTTTTGGAGAGGTAGGGAACTGTTGTTTGCTCTCAGAAGATAACCGGGAAGCCAGTAACTCCACAAAAGCACGTCCTCTTCCGCGTTCGGCTATTTCTAAAGCTGCATCAGTTTTATTTTGGGCAATCAGGACTTTTTGTAAATTATTATAGGTGTGATGTTGCGTTTCAAAAATTGAGACTTTTTCACTATCTTTTAATTCTCGACCTCGTAGAGATTCATAAACTTTGATTCCTTCAAGTAGGGTACTCTCTGCTAAAGAGAGATTTCCCTGTTTGTATAAAGCAAATCCTAAATTATTCAGTGATTGACCCTCTCCAAGACGGTCTTTGATTTTCTTAGAGATAGCCAATCTTTGTTGATGGTAATCAATAGCTGTGGGGTAGTCTCCCAAACTATGGTAGGCATTACCGAGATTTCCCAGTGCAATTCCCTCACCAAGACGGTTTTTGATTTCCCTGGCGATCGCTAAAAATTGTTGAAGGTAGTCAATAGCGGTGGGGTAGTCTCCCAAACTATAGTAGGTAAGACCGAGATTTCCCAGTGCATTACCCTCACCACGACGGTCTTTGATTTCCCTAGCGATCGCCAATCTTTGTTGATGGTAGTCAAGAGCGGTGGGGTAGTCTCCCAAACTATGGTAGGCATTACCGAGATTTCCCAGTGCATTACCCTCACCACGACGGTTTTTGATTTCTATAGCGATCGACAATGTTTGTTGAAGGTAGTCAAGAGCGGTGGGGTAGTCTCCCAAGTGATTGTAGGCATTACCGAGATTTCCCAGTGCATTCATTTCACCACGACGGTCTTTGATTGACCTAGCGATCGCCAATCTTTGTTGATGGTAGTCAAGAGCGGTGGGGTAATCTCCCAAACTATCGTAGGCAAGACCGAGATTTCCTAGTGCTGCACCCTCACCACTACGGTCTTTGATTTCCCTAGCGATCGCCAATCTTTGTTGATGGTAGTCAATGGCTTGGGGGTAGTCTCCCAAACTATCGTAGGCAAGACCGAGATTTCCTAGTGCCGCACCCTCACCACTACGGTCTTTGATTTCCCTAGCGATCGCTAAACTTTGTTGAAGGTAGTTAATAGCGGTAGGGTAGTCTCCCAAGTTATTGTAGGCATTACCGAGATTTCCTAGTGCTGCACCCTCACCACGACGGTCTTTGATTTCCCTGGCGATCGCTAAACTTTGTTGATAGTAGTTAATAGCAGTGGGGTAGTCTCCCAAACTATCGTAGGCATTACCGAGATTTCCCAGTGTCTTACCCTCACCAAGACGGTCTTTGATTTCCCTCTTGATCGCCAAACTTTGTTGATGGTAGTTAATAGCAGTGGGGTAGTCTCCCAAACTATCGTAGGCATTACCGAGACTTCCCAGTGCCGCACCCTCACCACTACGGTCTTTGATTGACCTAGCGATCGCCAAACTTTGTTGATGGTAGTCAATAGCGGTGGGGTAGTCTCCCAAACTATAGTAGGTAAGACCGAGATTTCCCAGTGCATTACCCTCACCAAGACGGTCTTTGATTTCCCTCTTGATCGCTAAACTTTGTTGATGGTAGTTAATAGCAGTGGGGTAGTCTCCGAAACTATCGTAGGCAGCACCGAGATTTCCTAGTGCCGCACCCTCACCACTACGGTCTTTAATTTCCCTAGCGATCGCCAAACTTTTTTGATGGTAGTCAATAGCTGTGGGGTAGTCTCCCAAACTATAGTAGATAAGACCGAGATTTCCCAGTGCATTACCCTCACCAAGACGGTGTTTGATTTCCCGGTAGATTTGTAGTGCTTGTTCCCAAGACTGCAATGCCTCCGTAAATTGACTGATATTAAATTGCTCAACACCTTGCTGTAAGAGTCGGTCTGCCTCTGCTGTCCGTGCATCTGGTGTTTGCGCCAAGACCGGCGACATTGGTAAAAAACTAGGTAATTTGGTAAATACAGGCACAGAAGTCGTCAGGATGAAACCAATAAATACAGTGGCGCTGATTTTCCGATAACGCATGGTTGGTATTTGCACTGAGGAGTTGCTTTATAAGCATAGGGGTTAACAAGATATATCTCTTGTGAAGTGAGGGATATGCAAAAAGGGGGGCGAATATCGCTGCTAAAAGCGGATATGAATAAAATTTGCCCACCCCGGTTTTAGCCAAATCGCTTTAACTTTCCTGTATCTCCTCAATGGCGTTATCTGCTTTTTGGGCTAATTCCAATTCTCCTTCTTGTGTGAACAGGGTCGAGGCTTGACGTAAATCAGTGATCGCGCCTGGTTTATCATTTAAAATGAAGCGGGTAACACCTCGAAAATAGTACCCATAGGCCAGATTAGGAGTAATTTCTAAGGTTTTGTCTAAATCATCCTTTGCTGCTTGATAGTTGTCTAAACTAAAATTTACCAATCCTCTACCAAAATAGGCATCACTATTATTAGGTTCTAGTTTCAGAACTTGATTAAAATTAGCGATCGCTTCTTGATAATTCTCCTCATCTAAGTGCTGAAAACCTTGTTCTAAGTATGTTGAAACATCATTTTCATTTTGAGTATCGGCAGTTTGTACTGTGACTTTGGATGCTATAATCGGCTGATTTGCCAATAAATTTATAGCTTCAGCTTTGGGTGTAATTGCCAGTGTGCTGAATACAATCATTGCTACTGCGAAGTTAAATTTCTGCATTTGTTTTGCTCCTGAATTACTAATTAAAACTAATTGTCGATTGATTAAAAAGATTTTGGCGATTCATCTAGTTGATTAATCCCAGTTCCCTGGCTCTAATTTGTGTAATAATCCGCAGATTTTTACCTTGATTTTTCAACTCTTCACAGTCAATATTTAAGGCATTTTGTAACCCATCCCAATAATGACGTACCATGCGTTCTGATACACAAATATTTTGTGCGATCGCTCTATCCTGTAATCCTTCTTGAAAGGCTAAGTTCAAAAGTTTTAACCATACTGGCTTAACTTCTATTTCGTGATAAATTCCTTGAACATCTTTGATATGAGTTAATCCCTGGAAAGACAATTTAACTCTGTGCAGCATTTCTGACTGAGGCAGACTTTTATCTGCTAATATAAACCCTCCTTGGTGTTGATAAATTTCTGATTTGATTTGAATCAAATTATTAATATAATCACTTTGCACCATAATATTTAAATGAGGAAAGTTTTTCATTAAAGTTTGTAACAGTTGTATACCTGTGGAGATTTGTGCTGATACCCCAGGCTTTTCTGGCAGAAAAATATCTGTAATAATCAAGTCAGGTTGTATATTTAACACCTGTTCAAAAGCCTCTTGAGCAGTCGTAGCTGTAATCATGTTGGCTTCTGAATATTGAGCTTTGAGCATGGCGATTGTGCCACTAATACATACTTCATGAAAATCAATTACTACAATTTGTTGACTCATTTTGCTTGACTCGACTTTCAATAATGGGTAATGGGCTAGCCGTGAACGTAGCCAAACGGGAGTAGGGAGTGGGAATCATGCGCTAGTCAGCACTTTCGCATTCTGTATATCTATACTTCTCAGTCCTAGCTAGGTTATGCAAAAATCAAAGTTAAGTAAGTCAATCTGAAAAAACATCAAATAAACCTAACCCCCCAACCCCCTTCCCTCGCAGGGAAGGGGGAGTCAAAGCCTCTCAGATAATAAAAGCTTTTCTACTTCCTTCCCCTGTAGCGGCTACGGTGTACACACATCCCCATAAAGGATTTCCCGCCCTAAAAACAGGATTTAACCGGAAATCCAGTTCCCCTCCTCGCTTGCGCTACTGTATATACAAATCCTGACCCATAAAGGGTTTCCCGCCCTAAAAACAGGATTTAACCGGAAATCTAGTTCCCCTCCTCGCTTGCGGGGAGGGGTTAGGGGTGGGGTCTTATGACTTGTGTGTACACGGTAGCCTC
>NZ_CAWQOY010000175.1:0-20541 GCF_963896525.1 Nodularia sp. LEGE 04288 | reverse complement strand
CCCTGCCCCCTGCCCCCGTTCCTCTTCTCCCCTGCCCCTGTGCCTCTTCCCATTGCCTATTTTTTGAGCAATAAATAATACAGTGAACCGTTACCACCTGTAACGCCAGCGCGATCGCCTGCTACTTTGCCAGAACCCATGAAATAATCGACTCTTCCTGGGCCTTTGATGGCGCTTCCTGTATCCTGATCGAGGACAAAGCGGCTCACAGTCCGATATTGCATTTGGCCATTGCTGTTGGCATATGGAAGTGAAGTATGAACCAGTGCTAGTGCGCCGGGAGGCATGAGAGACTTATCTGTAGCAATGGAACGCTCGGCTGTGACTGGGACATTAATACTGCCAGTAGCTGGTCTACCGGGGTTTTCTTGAAAGAAGACAAATCTTTCCCATCGGGGGAGATAATTACTCATTTCCTGGGGGTAACTCTGGAAGAAGTTAATGATCCCCGGCATATTTAATTGATTTGCGGCTAACTTGCCATCTTTGGAAAGTTGGCCGCCGATACTAGTCCAGGGATAATCTGTTCCACCTGCAAAGCCAACAGAGGTTTTCGTGCCATTGGTTAACTGAATTTGGGCAGAACCTTGGATATGTACCATGTATGCATCGAAGCGATCACGGAACCAGAGGATTTCTAAACCGCGCAACTGGCTTCTTTCCCCTAGTAAACCGTCTTGACCTTCCAAATCAACTCGTTTGGGGTGAGGTTTAGCCCATTGATCAAAGTCCGATGGTCGTTGATACAGGGGATACTTATATTCTTGAGTCTTTACACGGCTAGCAGTATAAATAGGCTCGTAGTAAGCAGTAAACTTCACAGTCCCCTTGCCATCATTGCCCACAGACTTGTAAAAGGTAAACTCTCGCCGGACAGCAGCTTGCAGTTCGGCTGGAGATTTGGAATTGACAACTAGTTGGCGGAAACGAATCAAACTCCGACGCACCCGATCATGGGTAATTCCCGGAACTGGATACTTTTGATAGGTAGCGATCGCACTATTTCTTGATAGGTAACTCAAACTATTGTCAATTGAAGCCAACAACGCTTGGCGATCGCCTCCCCCAGGGTTACCCGCTTGACCCCAAAGTTGCTCATCCCAACCCAAGCAAGCGTGAATGGGAGTACAATTGTTTCCCAGATTCAGGGGTTTAAGCGGCACTGACGGCTGTATGTTAGGAATACTCGGCTGGGGCTGGACTGGCGGCGGGATCTGAGGATTGGTTGGTACTGGTACAGGTATAGTCACCTGAGCTACAGCTGACCAGATGGTATTTATTAAGACAATTCCCCAAGTCAAGGAAACCAAAGCAAGGCTTTTTCTCATGATTTAGTTGAATCTTTCAACACTAGAGCTAAAAACTGGTTCTACCCGGATAGCCAAAATCCGGCTGGGACGTACTACTAAGTACTCCTGCTGAATATTCTTGATTGGTACGTTAATCAATTCATTAGAATCAAACTTAGGCATGAGCGAACTGTTGTACCACTTTTGAAAATCTTGAAAAGTGGGAAAACGGATTTCTTCCCGGTGACCACCCTCTAGTAAAAGGTGTACGGCAAATTCATTTGGTGTTCTCGGCATAAAATTGAATCATTTAAAACATATTCAACTCATTGTTAACCACCGAACGCCATAATGAAAAGGGTAAGCATACCGGAAGCTGAAAAGCTTTTTGCGATAATCTTCAATTAATCACCCATCAGTCCTCACTTCTCACGCTTCACTTTCACTCTAGACGGCCTTCACTTTGACCAGTTCCCTCAAAATTTACCGAACTGCATAATTTAAGTGCCGAACGCCCGTAAGGCAACAACCAGAAAAACCAAGAAGTGATTTTTGTCATCCCCACCCCTCTTCTATAGGGTGGGGAAGATATCAATACTGTTGAGGCCCCTTAGCATCACATTCTTTATTCAAGCACCGTTCAAGAAGTCCAATTCGCCAGCTATGGGCAAAACGACGCGGATTTAATTCTAATTTAGAATCGCGACTAAGTAAGGGTTGATTCAAATACTGCCAAAAAGGAAATTTAATCTGGTTGTGTTGTGCGGACATAGGAGGAACAAAATAGTATAAAAGCGTTGCGGCAGAGTAATTGGCAGGTTGTGTGAAAACTGCCAGATACTGATTCCCTAGTCTAAGATGACATGATACATATTCAATTGTCTTGGTGGCAATTGCGGAATTTTACCTCAATATTTATGCCCGATTTGCTAGACTGAGCATGACCCTAAAAGTTCCTAGTTAAAAATACTATTGTAGTTGTAGATGCCCTATTTGCTAGAGTCTACAAAGAAATTTTTTTTGGCAAAGTGAGATGATTTGAGCGAATCTATGCTAGACGCACAAAAAGACTCCCGTCAAAGTGGAGACGATGACAGGTGTCTTCCCGCACAGATTAATCGTTGCAGATTAATTGCTAAAAATTATCTATTAATCTTCTAATAATGAGTGCCTGTTTTACGATGGTTCATGGCAGTCACGGCATCAGGTTTGATTAATTTACCGTTCTCAACGGTTGCATAAATTACCCAATGATCGCCACATTCCATACGTTCGTTGACAGAGCATTCCACATAAGCGATCGCGTCGGTGAGAATTGTACAGCCATTATCTGCAACTGTGGTGCTAAAGTTGGTAAATCTGTCTTCTCCGGGAGCAAAGTCTTTGCGGAAATGCTTCGTGTATTCTAAATGATTGCCTTCCTCCAGGATATTCAAGGCAAATTTACTACCTGGATACAGCAGAGATTCAATGGCTCTTTCTTTGGAAATCGCCACAGTCAGACCTGGTGGATTGAAGCTGGCTTGAGAAACCCAAGCACCTAGCATCCCCGCCGACACATCTCCTTGTTTAGCTGAGATGACACAAACTGAACCAACAATCCGACCTACAGCTTGTTCCATAGGGGTAGCAGATTGTTGTGGTAAGCGGACTTTTTTCGCCTTTTTCAATGTTTGGGCAAAATCTGTACCAACTTCTTCACAGTACTTGAGAGTTACATCGTCAGGCTTAAACTTAACTTTGAAAGTATCAAATCCAAAGCGATAGCCAGCATCCCGAAGTTTACCTTCAATTAAATCAAATGCTTCGCCACTCCAGCCGTAGGAACCAAAAACCCCTGCGAGTTGGTTGCTATCACCAACTGTTAATACGATTCCCAAAGCAGTATGAATAGGAGTCGGAGCATGACCGCCAATAGTGGGAGAACCAATCACAAAGCCATCACACTTTTGAATTGCAGCGTGAATTTCATCAGGGGTGGCAAATTCGCAGTTAATCGAATGCACTGCAACCCCACCTTTAGTCAATCCCAAGGCCATTGCTTGGGCGAGGATGGCGGTATTTCCATAAGCTGAGGCATAAAGTAGAGCTACAGATATTTCCCGATCCTTTTGAGCATTGCTCCATTCGGCGTAGGATTTGGTCAGTTCAATTAAGCCAGTCCGTACCAATGGCCCGTGACCCGGAGCATACATTCTCACCTGCAAATCTGAGATTTTCTCCAAAGCTGATTCTACGTGTTGAGCTTGGGGAGCCATCAGACAGTTGTAGTAGTAATGCTGGTCTTCTTTCAATGGTTCCGAGTTGTCATCGAACACATCATCGCCACAGACATGAGAGCCAAAGAGCTTATCTGTGTAGAGAATTTGGGTTTGCTGGTCGTAGGTACAAAGTCCTTCTGGCCAACGAGGACTGGGAATCGGCAAGAATTTTAAAACGTGACCCTTACCTAAATCTAGAGTTTCTTTCCCGCGCATGACTAAAATTTCTAATGCATGATCGGGGAAAGCATTACGCAAGTGAGCAGCACTAGGGAGAGAACAAACAAAGGTGACCTGGGGGGCTAATTCGATAATTGCCTTGAGAGTTGGCACGCGATTGGGGCTAAAATGACCCAGGATCACATAATCCAACTGTTTCAAGTTGATGGTCTGCTGTAATGCCTCTAGATAAATTTCCGTGAAGGTTTCAGCCGGTGGGCCAATAATTGCGGTTTTATCGCCTTCAATTAAATAAGAATTGGAGGTAGTACCTCTTTCTCTTGCATATTCAATTTCAAACCGCAGGCGTGACCAACTACGCGCTCTAATAAATTTCGTGTTTGTAGCGATGGGGAGAACTTGTACGTCACGGGGTTTGGAATTGCTCATAGATTTTTGGTGAAGAAGTTTGGAAAAAATATCGAAAAACCGGATAGCAAGAGCATCGGTTTTTAGCAGATTTCAGGAAGCGATTCAAAAAAGGTTTTATGGAAATCAGGGGGTGTGGAGATGGAGGGAAGAATCAAGGGTGCAGGGCGGAAGAAATCCCTATTCCCCACTCCCTACTCCCCACTCCCCAATTAGTAGTAGTTACCGACTTTCCGATGGCGAACTGCTGTCAGTGCATCAGATTTAGATACACGACCTTCTGCAACGGTGCAGTATAAAAGCCAGTGGTCGCTGCACTCGATGCTCTTTTGGATTTCACATTCCATGTATGCTAGAGCGTCAGTGAGAATGGGAGAACCGTTTTTGGCGGTTTGGGTTTTGACTCCAGCAAATCTGTCAGCACCGGGATGTAAGCGCTTGAGGAAGTGCTTTTTCAGTTCTTGATAGTTGCCTTCTTCGAGGACGTTGAGGACGAAGCGATCGCCTATTTGCATCAACGAATCAATAGCGCGGTCTTTAGCGACGGCGATTGTCAATCCTAAAGGTTGCAAACTGGCTTGGGCTACCCAGGAGGCTAACATTGCACTGGTGACATCACCTTTTTTGGTGGTGACAATGTAGAGTCCGTTGCTAATCCGCCCCAAGGCTTTTTCTAAGTTGACATCTAGAGACTTGATTTGCTTGATGTTACGTTCGCGCATCAGCATTTGTCCCAAGTCTGTACCCGCTTCTTGGCACATTTGGAATGTAGCTGATGTGGGAGCTTCTTTAATCCGAATGGCGGGGAAGGCTTCTTTGACACCCAAGTCAATAAATTTTCTCCGCAGGGTATCAATGGGTTCATCATCACCGCCGTAACATTCAAACAAGCCCACCATTTGCTTATTTTTGACGACGGATAATAAGGAACTAATCCCCGTTTGAGCAGCAGCAGCACTAGATGGAGGCATTCCAATAATCACGCCAGTGGCTCTACCTGCTAGTTCCTGAATTTCTTGCGGTTCAGCTGTGCTGATATCAATGACTTCTATACCGACTCCGGTTTTTTGGATACCTTCAGCGATCGCTAAACCTAGCTGATCACTATAGCCATATTCGGAAACATAAAACAAGCCGACGGTGGTTTCTGTCTTGGCTTGTCTTTGACTCCAATTGTGGTAGCACTCCGTTAACAAGTCTAAGTTATGGTACAGTAGGGGACCGTGACCGTTGGCGATCATGTTAATTTTCCCCAGTTCGCCCATTCTCTTCATGGCGTTCAGGAGAGAACGAGCATTTGGCCCCATGAGGCAGTCATAGTAAAATCTAAAGTCGGCTTCGATCGCTTCTAAGTCTTCATCAAAGGTGCGATCGTCACAGAAGTGCATCCCAAAGGCATCACAGGTGAAGAGGGTTTGGGTTTTGCGGTCGAAGCTGAAGATTGTGTCTGGCCAGTGGAGGTTAGGCGCACTGACAAATTCGATTTCGTGTCCTTTGCCAATGTCGATGCGATCGCCACTTTTGACAATCCGCTTGGAAAAAGGATCATGTACTAAACCTTCCAAAAACTGGAGGGCAATTTTTGAAGCTAAAACAGTCGCTCTGGGAGCTAACTGCAACACATCTTCCACCAAGCCGCTATGGTCTGGTTCTGTGTGGCTAACGATTATGTAATCAATTGTCTTGGGGTTAACCAGGCCTTTTAGTGTATCTAAATATAGTTGACGAAACTTCTGGTGGGAAGTATCGATCAAAATTGTCTGCTCGCCCCTAATCAGATATGAATTGTATGTCGTACCGTTTTGTAGTCCAAATTCGATATCGAAGCGATCGCGATCCCAATCAAGAGAGCGAATCGCCGTGGTGTTAGGGGCAATTTCTACAGTCTGTATAGTTAATCGATGCTGTACGTTCTCTGCGACCGTTACCATGATTCGTCTCCGAACGCAAATTTTTAGTATTCTTTTTCTAAACTCATTCTCCCTGGAATTTATTTTTAAAGTTGTAATGAAGATGCTATTTTGCTAATTTAATCTTGTATTAATTATTGCTATTTTATAGTGTTTTTTATAACTCAAAAAATATACTCTAAATGAATTTAGCCACAACTAACACTTCTTAAATATTGATATTTCTTGGCATAACTTAAAATGCCCATTCACCAGGGCAAGCTCATCTAATTTAGTATAATGAAAACTTGACAAATAAAACAAGATCAGCCTCAAATACCATATGAAAAACTTACTTCGCAGATAAGTGAGGTGATAGCAATCCTGTGGTTGAACATTTCCAGAAATAGGCTTTATGTATCAGAGAGTGTTTGAAAAATCATCAAAGATAAATATTTATGGCAAACGCCTGATCATGATACGAATAATGGCAAGATAAATGTCTCAGATGTGTTAGGCAATAGTTCGTAGTCTTTATTTAAACGGCGACATCTAGTCAGCCAAAGGTTCGTTTCACTGTTTTCCACCAGCCAGTTCGCTGTGGCGCTGGCCGCGCTCAGACCCGCCGTACCAGCATTAAGGTATTCACTTATACTGATATAGCTTGTTTACTCAACTGCTAACTTTTAAAACATCCTCTTAAACCAATGATTGATAACTTAAGTTCTATTAGCAAAATATTACAATCAATTAATACTTCGTTTTTAATCTTATTTATGCTGGTAACTGGATGCGCCACTGAAAAGCAACAGGCCGAAACTTCATTACCAACTTCAGAATCTTCTTTAATCACAAAACCTGTACCTTCTCCAGTCCCAACTCAAACAGATATATTCCAAGATGCAGCGGCTAAAGCCATGAGTGCAGCAACCATTAGCCAGTCAGCTCAATCCCAAGATGACTGGAACTTAGTTATGGGTATCTGGAAAGAAGCAATAACTTTGATGCAATCTGTACCCAAAACTAGCTCAAATTACGCACTAGCACAAAAGAAAGCTTCGGAGTATCAGCAGAATTTAGCCTATGTGACCAAACAAAGTTTAAAATCTTCTACACCTATTCCAGTTTCTCAAACAGTTACAGCTTCAAAGCCAATAGTCCAGCAGGTTGCTGTAGGGAAAAAAGTAATCGCAAGACAAGGAGGTATTACCTATCCTGGTTGGGCTAATGCAAATGATCCTGTGGACTACAATACAACTACCAATTATCCCCAGATGGGTCGATGGGGAAATGAGACAAATAATGGCAATGGAACCTTTCAAATCATCGATCTTGGTTCTACTTATCAACTTAATAGAGTTGGCTATAACATTGATTGGGACGGTGGGTATAAAAATCCGTTGACTTTTATAGTTGAAGTCTCAACAGATAATCAATCATGGCATTTAGTTTCCAAGATTATTCACCCTTATTCGGAATCTGGTGGTTCTAATAAAATCGATATTAACGTACCAATCAAACCGATTGCTGCAAGATACGTCAAATATTGGGAGCCTTCTGATGGAAACTGGAATGGTTGGGGTACTTTTCATCAACTTCGGGCTTATTCTATTAAGCAAAATTAAGATATAGTAATCCGCTTTGATTCCTTGTTTTAAGCCTAATTTAGAGGTTCTTCCCTGGGATAAATAACATCATAAATATCTGGTTTTTTTGACAAGAATTTCGTAACAAAAATCATAGAATAGAGTTTTTTAACGCAGAGTGACGCGAAGTCAGCGCAAAGTTACACAAAGTCTTGATTCAAAAATTTTGTCTGGGGGTTTTGTAGTAAAATTGCTCTGTGGCCTTGGCTTTCTCTGCCGTAATCAAAGAAATTCAATCATGACTGAACAAAAGGGCAAAGTTTACCTTGTCGGTGCTGGCCCTGGAGATGTGGCATATCTGACAGTAAAAGCTGACAATCTCTTAGGCAAAGCTCAGGTGTTAATCTACGATGCTCTAGTAGATACCCAATTGTTAGAGTGTGTACCACCTGATTGTCTGCGGCTAGATGTTGGTAAACGTGGTGGTCAACCTAGTACACCACAAGGGGAAATTAATCAATTACTTGTCCGGTACTGCTTAGAAGGAAAACAAGTAGTACGACTAAAATCAGGTGATCCGTTTATTTTTGGGCGCTGTACTGCGGAAATTCAAGCTTTGCAAGGGTCTGGCTGTGAGTTTGAAGTTGTACCCGGAATTTCTTCCGCCCTGGCGGCTCCATTAATGGCGGGGATTCCTTTGACAGATCCTGTCCTCAGTCGTTGTTTTGCTGTGTTGACAGCCCATGAACCAGATGTTTTAGATTGGGATGCATTATCTCGGTTGGATACTTTAGTTATCTTGATGGGTGGGCGACATCTGCCGGAGATTATATACCAATTAATCAGGCACGGGCGATCGCGTTCTACAGCCATTGCAATTATTCGTTGGGCGGGAACTCCCCAGCAACAAATTTGGACAGCCGAATTAGATAATATTCTCGAACAAACGAGCGGCGTTTCTCTCTCCCCAGTGGTAATTGTGATTGGCGAAGTTGTGAGATTATGCAATTACCTAAAACCTGAGAAAATATCCTTAGATCAAGCTTCTCACGCCCAAAGTATGTTCAGCAACTTTTCTGCATCTTCCGACCTCCCCCTCACAGGTAAAACTATCCTGGTGACGCGTTCCTCTGGACAATCGAGCCAATTTAGCGATCGCCTCACAGCATCCGGTGCGACGGTGATTGAAATGCCAACTTTAGAAATTGTCCCGCCTTCTAGCTGGGAACCGTTGGATCAGGCGATCGCTGATTTAGCAGATTTTGACTGGTTAATTCTCACTTCCAGCAATGGCGTAGAATACTTTTTTGAGAGATTAATTGCCCAAGGTAAAGATATTCGTGGTTTAGCTGGGGTTAAAATTGCCGTGGTGGGTGAAAAAACCGCCCAAAGTCTCAAGCAATACCATCTTTATGCTGATTTTATTCCCCCTAATTTTGTCGCTGATTCTTTAGTGGCAAATTTCCCCGAAGCATTACAGAGTAAAAAGGTGTTATTTCCCAGAGTGGAAAGTGGTGGACGAGAAGTTTTAGTGCAAGAATTAACGGCTAAAGGTGCAGTGGTTGTAGAAGTGGCTGCATATCAATCTCGTTGTCCGGGTAGTATCCCAGAATCCGCAAAGTTAGCTCTACAAAATCGCACTGTGGATATAATTACTTTTGCTAGTTCTAAAACTGTGAAATTTTTCTGTCAACTCCTAGAAGAGATATTTTCTAATCACTCTGAGATAACTTATGCCTTAGAGAAAATTTGTATTGCTTCTATCGGTCCCCAAACCTCGAAAACTTGCCATACTTTATTAGGACGCGTGAATATTGAAGCTGAGGAATATACTTTAGATGGCTTAACTAAAGCATTAATCAAATGGGTAAAAAATTCGGAAATTACTCATGAATAAACGCATTATCGGCTTGACTGGGGGTATTGCTACAGGTAAAACCACCGTCGCCAATTATTTGGCTAATGCTTATAATCTGCCAATTTTCGACGCAGATATTTATGCTAGGGATGCAGTGGCTGTGGGTTCGCCGATTCTGAATGCGATCGCTCAACGTTATGGTCAGCAAATTTTACTCCCAGATGGCAGCCTCAACCGAGAAAAACTAGGTACAATTATCTTTGCACAGCCAGATGAACGCCACTGGGTAGAGAGTTTAATTCATCCTTATGTAAATGATTGTTTTGCACAAGCGATCATCGCCCAATCACCAGCACAAACACTTGTGTTAGTCATCCCTCTACTGTTTGAAACTCAGATGACTGATTTAGTTACAGAAATCTGGGTTGTGCGCTGTTCTGAATTACAGCAACTGCAAAGATTGATGCAGCGAAATCATTTAACTCCAGAACAAGCCCAAGCTCGCATCAATAGCCAGTTATCTCTGACAGAAAAAGCAGCGCTTGCAACTGTCGTCCTCGATAACTCTTCCACCCCAGAGTCTCTGCTCAAAGAAGTAGATATTGCTTTGACAATGAATATTTAGGATGATCTCAGCTAGAATAATTATAGCATTTCCTACTCTAATAAAATACAAAACTATCCGCGTTTATCTGCGTCCATCTGCGTTTAATTATTACTGCTTGTACCTCACTTGAATGGGAATTTTTATATCCCGATGAAAATGCTTTTCCAGTTTTTTAATCTGCGCGATAGTCGCGTTCAGCGCCGCTGCAAGTAGATCGCTTTCTATATACAAACTAGAATAAGCATATACGATGAGTTAATTAGAACCAGCCAAATACAAAGGAATGTTAAGAATGTACCACAAAATTTTGGTTGCTATAGACAAGTCAGAAATGACTCAATATGTGTTTGAACAAGGCGTATTTTTAGCCAAAGCTGCTGATGCTGAAATGATGTTACTACATATACTCTCTCCATTAGAAGATCCCTATATCAGTCCTATATTTACTCAACCAGACACCATTTACCCATCTGTGCAAACTACAGCGATGGATAGTTATATCCGGGACTGGGAAGAACGGAAACAACAAAGACTAGATTGGTTGCGATCGCTCAGTGACACAGCAACTAACGCAGGTGTAAAAAGTGGGTTTACCCAAAATGTGGGTGATGCTGGGAGGATAATTTGTGAATTTGCTCGCAATTGGCCAGCTGACTTAATTATAGTTGGTCGTCGGGGTCGGACTGGAATCAGTGAATTTTTGCTAGGTAGTGTCAGCAATTATGTACTACATCATGCTCCTTGCTCAAGTTTTATAGTACAATCTATTCCTAGAACCACAGAAATTCCTCCTAGTGTGTAGGTGCTTGATATGGTGAAAAGTAATAATGCTTGATATGGGTCTAATCACTAATTCAGATCCACCACAAACTTGGTATGTGTGTGAATCCCACACCTCTGAATATATTGCAGAAACACTGGATAATTTTGAACCTGATTTGCAGAAAGATTTACCAGCATAAAACGTATTCTCTGCATTTACTACCTAATTAATGTCTATTTATACTAAAAAGTAACATCAAAATGGAACTCAAGTTCAAAGAAAATGATTTCCAATCTTTTGAAGCAATACCTTATTTGAATGAATATTTCAACAATTATTCTTCAGATAAATATGGCGGTATAGGAATCGAGAATGAAAAATTTCTCCAATTCTTTGCTGAAGTTGCCCATGAGCATAATCTCAATAACTCCCTGCTACTAGATTTTGGTTGTGGTCCCACCATTTACTCTATCATCAGCTTAGGACAGAGCTGCCGTGAAATACACATGAGTGATTATTTACAACAAAATTTAGAGCAGGTTAAGCTTTGGCAACAAGGAAGTCCCGAAGCTTTTGATTGGAATTCTTATCTGCGTCGCGCTCTGCAAATAGAAACAGCCTTAAACCAAAATCAGCCTATAGATAGTTATGTCGTTACAGATGAGAAAGTACAACAACGGGCGACATTACTACAAGAAAAAATAACTTCTATCAGACCAGGGAACGCTCGTGCTACTAATCCAGTGGGAGAAGAAGGCAAGGCGTTATATGAAGCGGTGATTTCTTGTTTCTGTTTAGAAGGTGTGGCGGAAAATCTAGCTGAATGGAAACAATTGATGGCTAATTTGTCTTCAATAATTAAGCCAGGCGGGTTGCTTATATTTGCTACCCAACTTGAAGCTGATAGTTATCGTATTGGCGACGATTATCGCAGAGTGCTTAATCTCACTGAACAAGATATTGTGCAGACATTATTAAATTGTAATTTTGAGTTAGGCTCAATAAAAACCAAGCCAGTTAAAGGCGATCCCAATCACACTGAGTACGAACAATTCCTCATGCTGACAGCACGACTTGGTTGTTGAAGATTATAACTCAGCATTTTCGCCTGTGAAATAATTATCATTATTGTAAAAATATTGTTAATTGATTTTTTCGGATAATTTATTCTTTGGAAGTCCCATAAGCTATAAGACTCCTATTTGATTTATGAGAATTCAAAATTTGAGAATCCCGGTATCTTGGAGAAACTGGGATTTTCTTGTCTGGGTCTAAATTTTGAATACATAGCACTTTGGAAGTACATATATTAATTTTATAAATATTGTAGGGTGGGCATCCTGCCCGCCTTATCTACTCATTCAAATGAAATATCCTGTATCTAATAAATTGACAATCATCTCAAAAAAAAATGCATTGAAATCATAATTTAAATTACATATATTATTCATGGGATTAATGTTGAGTATGGCTATATTATCGTTAATTTAGATAAATTAATCACCTCAACAATAAACATATTATAGCTAGATTTAACAAGCTAAAAAACATAAATTTTGCTATAAATGTCTATCTAACATTCCCATAATTAGAAAATTTATACATTAAAATCTGGAGAATTCTTATTGATGGAAATCCCTGCAACCAACTCGTTTAATGGTGAAGAAAATACTGCCATTGGTGATTCTCAGATTCAACGCCCGCCCTTTGAAGGCATAGATGAAGTTTTCGCTGAGAATGTACTTTTAAGTCAGACTAATGGTATCTCTGGTATCAGTGCAGACCAGCATCCTGTAGTGGATAGCGTGATTGACCCCTTCGCCGGCGATATTAGCGGTCAACTTAATGAATTAATTTTTGGTCGCTTGCAATCACTTCAGGATGAAAACTTATTCGATGGCGTTGAAAATACCTTTCCAGGTGGTGATAGTTCATCTTTAAATCAGGACAAACCACCCGTTGGCAATGATAACAGAAACTTTGGTAATGATAACGCAACTATTGGTAATTCTAACTCAGACTTTGGTAGTGATAGCGCCACTATTGGCAATGGTAATTGGAACTTTAATAATGATAATGCAACTATTGGCAATGGTAACTGGCTATTCGCCGGTGACAATACAACCCTTGGTAACGGTAACTGGTATTGGGATGAAGGAAGTAACAACTCAACTCTAGGGAATGGTAATTGGCAGTTTAATAGTGATAATGCAACTATTGGCAATGGCAACTGGGGCTTTGGTAATCAAAATACCACCCTTGGCAATGGCAACTGGGACTTTGGTAATAATAATACCACTATTGGCAATGGCAACTGGGACTTTGGTAATAACAACACAATTATTGGTAATGGTAACTGGATCTTCGACGATAACAACATAGTCATTGGTAATTACAAACTTCCCCAAGATTCCGAGTTAATTCCGCCAGATTTCCAGACTGATGTTGATAGCTTGATTAATTCCCTGATCGGTGGGATGGGTGAAAAATTTCTGCCCTTAACAGGAAGTTTTGGAGTATCAGAGATAGATACCTTTAACCGACTCATCCTTTCTCAAGACAACGGTCATCCATCGGCCGATATTGAGCAGTTTTTGGCTTTACTCAACGGGATTCAAAGCAATGCGATCGCATCCCAACCGTGGCCAAACCCCCGACCAGTCCCAGAATCCACACCTTCGGTATCACTGCTACTAGTCGGACTCGCATATTTGCTGTTGTCGAAACTCCCACAATTTCGCCGCCAAGCAAAGTAATCAATGAAACTTTGGCATTGCTGAACTTAAATATGAATTTTTCAACTTCAGAATCTCAAACTATTATTTTCTGCTGCTAGTGAGCTTCTGCTTCAGGTCAATTCATCTCTTGATTCAGCAACGCCATTTTTATTAGTTATTATACTCTAGTAATGAGGAAAATAGTTACTCCAGCAATTATACTTAACTATAATAAATATTAAGAGTTGTAAAAATTATTGAGAAATATTCTTGCTTCCCAATAGCCAAATAAAATCGGGAAAAATATCTATAATTCAAGATTTATTGAAAATAAGATCAGGATTTATACGGTTATAATTCTGTCTATAACTGCTTAGAATAAAACATAGATAACTAAATCTTAACCCCAAAATAATGAGAGCGTAGAGTAAGCTGAGTGGGAATTATGCACTAAATTACTCCTCGACCATCTCTACTTTTGTTGTCTTTCTACTTTCATTAGTCTTTCCCATCTTTACTAAAGAGCATTATCAAGTAATACATCAAGAATAAATAGGCAGCTATCTGAAATTAGTGTGCCAAGTTGATTATTAATCATGTAGATGCTTGTTAACTGCTGTATAGATAGTTTAGATATTTCAAGGGCTAACTTGTAAAAAAAAGGAACAAAGTATGAACCAGCCGGAACCGATCAAATCGAATACCATACTTGATGAGTTTAAAACTTGTACTGAACTGCAATACAATGGCTACTTAAATATTAAAAGTCCCAAGGGACATAAGTGGACTTTTTACTATCGTCTAGGACGCATAGTTTGGGCCACAGGAGGAAGCCATCCTTTCCGGCGTTGGCGGCGAAATATGGCTCAATACTGCCCCCACATTGATATAGATAAGTTAAATTTACGTAGAGAAGACATAGAAATCAATTACTGGGATTATCGCATCCTGGAAATTTTGTATAAAAGACAAAAAATTCAACGAGAACAAATTCATGCTTTTGTGGAAAACACAGTCGCAGAACTGTTGTTTGATTTAGCGCAACAAACAAATTTCGTTTCTGCAAGTTGTGAGCGCAGCCAGGAAGTTATCCTAGAAACACCAATGAGTTTCACGAGTGCAAATGTGTCTATGAAACAGATGCAAGACTCGTGGAAAATTTGGTCGGAAGCAGGTTTAACTAATTTTTCTCCCGACTTAGCGCCAGTGCTGCGAAAACCAGAACAACTCCAAGAACAGGTAAGTGAAGCTGTCTACAACAACTTTGTAAATTTGATCAACGGCAAATATACTCTGCGAGATTTAGCAGCCAAAATGAAGCAGAGTCTTGTCGCTGTCACCCGTTCATTGCTTTCTTATATTCTCAAAGGCATCATTGAACTGGTAGAAGTACCTGATTTGCCTTTGTTAGTGACAGCAGTCAAAAACAACCCTGTTTCTCCGCAACGTCAAAAATCAACTGCACCATTAGTCGCTTGCGTAGATGATAGCCCTCAAGTTTGTAAAATTCTAGAGGAAATTATCATCTCACATGGACTGAGATTTATCAAGATTCAGGATGCTATACAAGCTTTACCAACCCTGATTCAAGATAAGCCAGACCTGATTTTTTTAGATTTAGTTATGCCCATTGCGAATGGTTATGAAATTTGTACTCAGTTACGCCGAGTTTCCGCCTTCACCAACACACCTGTGATTATCTTAACTGGTAACGATGGTCTTTTGGATCGAGTCCGAGCTAAGGTGGTCGGTGCTACAGATTTTATGACAAAACCCGTATCCACAGATAAAGTCATGAATGTAGTACGTAAATATTTACCCGTACAGGCTCAAGCTCAAGTAAAAAAAAGACCAGATGAATCTCATTTAAAGGTTTGTCATCAAAGCCTTCAATCTTGATATTTTTCCGGGAAATTAATTCTCAAAATTCACTTGTAAAACTTTTTTATAACTCAGGTAGAATGCTCACCAGCAGATATTTTGTATTTTGAAAAGCTTTGGGTTCTGTAAATTTTGCCTTAAGGGTGAAGGGAATCAAGCACATAGTTTTTGTAGATTCAAGATAGTAAATAGAAAATTTGTCAACCACAGTATTTCCTCTGATCAAATATAAAAATCATCAAGCAAAATTTCACAGAATTGCAACTTCCTACTGGTATAATTTGGAGACATACTTTTGTCTTTTCCATTGTCAGAATAACTTGAAAGGTGCTTGCTATGAATACTGTTTTAGTCGTTGAAGATGGTTTGACTGATATGGAAATCCTCAGCCGTTACTTACAACAAGCTGGTTACTATGTGATTAGCGCTACAAGTAGTGAAGAGGTTCAGGAAAGAATAGACAGCACTAAACCGGATCTGATATTTCTTGATGTCATTCTACCAGGTAAAAGCGGATTTGAAATTTGCCGAGAATTGAAAAATAACCCCGACACTAGCAAAATACCTATTGTTTTTTGCTCAACTAAAAATAGTGATGTAGATAAAATGTGGGGAAATATGCTGGGTGCTGAAGCTTATCTTGCGAAACCTATAAATCAAGAAGAATTAGTAGTTACCCTGAAAAAATTGCTGAAGTAAAACTGGATTGTTTGTGAATATTTGGCATTAATTGACTCAAACTAATCAATTATATCAAAGGACAAATAACCTTGGAGAACAAACAAAAATTTTTAAGTTTGAACTTGGGTGCGAAAGATACAGCAGTAATTTCTTTAGAGCAGATCACAGAAGTTTTTCAAGTCTCCTTGGCAGATATATGTGGCGTTCCCCAAATGCCAAGTTGTGTTTTGGGTATCTATAACTGGCGTGGTGAGATGCTTTGGTTAGTTGATTTAGAGGAAATGCTGGGTTATCCTCCAGTGTTGCAAGAAGCAAATTTCCTCTCAAATATGATGGCCATTGTGCTGGAAAGGGAGGGTAAATATTTAGGTCTATTGGTGCGTTCTCTCATGGATATTGAATGGCTAGATACCAATCAAATTAAACCTCCATCTGTGGAATTATTTTATCCAGCCATGTCACCTTTTTTAAAAGGATACTTTATTAATAGTTCTGAGGAGATGCTATTAAATTTGGACGCAACAGCAATTATTCAATCTCCCCTGTGGGCTATTAATAATTAAGTTTATTTTGCTGCTGACTACTATTAACAACATCTGAGGTGTTTTACCATGACAATTGTATATGATCACAACCACGAAAATGAACCAACAACTGCTGATTTTGAAGAATTAAATCATCCGTATAGTGACCATAATCTAGCCAATATTGCTAGCGATACTATATCTGAACTCAATGGAATTTCCCAGGAATTTAAAAATTGGCGGCGACAGTTGCAAGAAATTACAACTCGAATGCGTCAAGCCGCAGATACTGAGACGTTACTTCAAGTAAGTGTGGCACAGGTGAGGGCGAAAATTGCCTGCGATCGCGCTTTGATTTATCGCTTTACTTCTCTGGAGTCTGGTACAGTTTTATCAGAATCTAGAACCAGAGGTTGGACACCGACTCTCAATGAAAATCTTCCCGGTATTCTTTTTGGTTTATATACCAGTGAAGACTATTTAGAACCTGTCGCCATTCACGATATTAATCAGGTACAGCTGACACCTTATCAAAAGCAACTACTAGAGAAATTTCAAGTCAAATCTAGTTTGAGTTTACCGATTGTAGTTGAGGGTAAAGTTTGGGGTTTATTAGCAATTCATAATTGTGCTTCAGCCCGCCAATGGCAAGAGTCTGAAACAACCCTCATATCTCAAATTACCACAGAACTGACCTACAGATTACAAAGCTTTAACTTCCAAAAAGAATTACAACAGCAAGGACTGGCTAAAAAATCTGTAGCCAAAGTCATTGATAAGATTTTGCGCGTCTCAAGCGTTGAGCAGATTTTCCAAACAACTACTCAAGAAATCCGCCAATTATTTCGATGCGATCGCGTCGGTGTTTATCGCTTCCAACCTGATTGGAGTGGTAAGTTTGTCGCTGAGTCAGTGGGTGAGGGTTGGATAAAATTGGTGACACCAGATTTCAAAATGGTCTGGGAAGATTCACACTTACAAGAAACCCAAGGAGGACGTTATGCTAAGGGCGAAAGCTTTGCAGTCAATGACATCTATCAAATGGGTCATGCTCAATGCCACATTGATATTTTAGAGCAATGTCAAATGAAAGCCTATATAATTGTGCCGATTTTTTCCGGGGAACAATTATGGGGTTTATTGGCAGCTTATCAAAATTCTGGACCTCGTGAATGGCAATCCTGGCAAGTGAGCTGTTTGACTGAAATTGGCTTGCAATTGGGTGTAGCTATTTCCCAAGGTGAATATCTCGAACAAATGCAGGTACAATCTGAGCAATTAGTGCAAATTGCCGCCCAAGAAAAGGCACTAACCAAGACTATTAACCGGATTCGACAAGCTTCAGATGTAGAAAGTTTCTTCAAAACAACCACTCAAGAAGTCCGCCAATCATTGCGATGCGATCGCGTCGCTGTTTATCGCTTCAGTGCTGATTGGGGTGGTGAATTTGTCGCTGAATCAGTGGGTAACAATTGGGTGAAATTGGTAGGGACTGACATCAAAACCGTCTTAGATGATACCTACTTACAAGAAACTCAGGGAGGACGTTATACCAAAGGTGAAACCTTTGTTGTTAATGACACTTATGCAATAGGTCTTGCTCCTTGTCACATTGAAATATTAGAGCAGTTTGAAGCCAAAGCTTATATCATTGTCCCGATATTCTTTGGAGACAAGTTATGGGGCTTATTCGGAGCTTATCAAAATTCTGGCACTCGTGAATGGCAATCATGGGAAGTTAACTTTTTAACTCAAATTGCCTTGCAATTTAGCCTAGCAAAATCACAAATAGATTATCTTGAACAAGTCCGGCTAAAATCCGAGAAATTAGCTCAGATAGCAGAACAAGAAAAAGCTGTTACTAAGATAGTTAACCGCATTCGCCAATCCTTAGATGTAGAGGAAATTTTCAAAACAGCGACTAAAGAAGTCCGCCAATTACTAAGATGCGATCGCGTCGCTGTTTATCGCTTCAATCCTGATTGGGGTGGTGAATTTATCGCCGAATCAGTAGGAAATAACTGGGTAAAACTAGTGGGTGTTGATATCAAAACCATTTGGGATGATAGCCACTTACAAGAAACTCAAGGAGGTCGATATGCTAAAGGTGAAAGCTTTATTGCTCATGATATCTATCAAGTAGATCATTCTCCTTGCCACATTGAAATTTTAGAGCAATTTGAAATTAAAGCTTACATGATAGTTCCGATATTCTCTGGGGAACAATTGTGGGGCTTATTCGCAGCTTATCAAAATTCCGCCCCTCGTGATTGGGAAGAATCCGAAACCACCTTGTTAGCACGCATTGGCGACCAGCTAGGATTAGCATTACAACAAACTGAGTATTTGCAAAAACTACAGGCACAATCAGCAAAACTAGCAGAAGCCGCATCACGGGAAAAAGCCGCCAAAGAACTACTGCAAAAACGATCCATTCAACTGCTAACAGCCCTCAGACCAGCCTTGGATGGAGATTTAACAGTCCGCGCCCCAATTACCGAAGACGAACTAGGTACAATTGCGGATGCCTATAACAATACTTTGCAAGCACTGCGGCAAATTGTCATCCAAGTCCAAACCACTTCCCAGAAAGTAGCCCAAACTTCTAGTACTAGTGATGCTTCATTAACGGGACTAACAAATCTAGCAAAACAACAATCTGAAGAAATTACCACAGCCCTAGCGGATATTCAGCAGATGGTAGACTCTACCCAAGCTGTGGTCACTAACGCAGATTTAGTGCAATTGGCGTTGCAAAAAGCTAACCAAACCGTAGAGTCTGGTGATGCAGCAATGAACCAAACTGTGAAAGCCATCCAAGGGATTCGTGAAACCGTCGCCCAAACCAGTAAAAAAATTAAACGCCTCAGCGAATCTTCGCAAAAAATCTCCAAGGTGGTGAATTTAATCAGCAATTTCGCCACACAGACTAACGTACTGGCGTTGAATGCAGCGATTGAAGCCACTCGTGCGGGGGAATATGGTAAAGGCTTTGCCGTTGTAGCCGATGAAGTTCGTTCCTTATCTCGCCAATCAGCCGCAGCAACCATTGAAATTGAAAAATTAGTCCAGGAAATTCAAACTGAAACTGGGGAAGTTGCAGTAGCGATGGAAACAGGGATTCAGCAGGTAGTAGAAGGGACAAACTTTGTCAGTGAAACCCGCCTAAACTTGAATGCAATTGTTTCTGCAACTGCCGAAATCAGTCAGCTAATCCAGCGAATTACTGAAGCCACCCAAAAACAAATGGGTCAATCTGTGACGGTAACAGCATCAATGCAAGATGTCGCAGAAATCGCTAACAAAACTTTTACCGAATCTCAAGAAATTTCTGCCGTTTTGCAAGATTTATCAGGAATGGCACAAGGGTTATTAGCAACTGCTAGTAAGTTTAAAGTCAATTAATTAATCGGGGGGTAGGAAGTAGGGAGCAGGGAATAAATCAGAGGTAAGTAATGACAAGTTATGAAATTCGCTCTTATCAAGATTTAAAAGTTTGGCAAGAAGGCATGAATTTAGCTGAAGCTTGCTATGAGCTAACAATGACGTTTCCAAAAGAGGAACTCTACGGAATGACTTCACAAATTCGTCGGGCATCTACCTCAATTCCAGCAAATATTGCTGAGGGTTATGGAAGGGAATATCGCTTGGAGTACATAAAATTTTTACGAATAGCACAAGGCTCTCTCAAAGAACTAGAAACTCATTTGTTACTATCGTCTAGAGCCAAAATTGGACTTACAGATACTCAATCAGCCAGTCCAATTTTGAGACAATGTGAATCTGTAGGAAAATTGCTCCGGGCGCTCATTCGTTCTTTAGAGAAAAAGGAGAATAAGGAATAGGGAATTTTAACATTTCTAATTTCCCACTCCCTACTCCCTACTCCCCACTCCC
>NZ_CAWQOY010000174.1:0-20619 GCF_963896525.1 Nodularia sp. LEGE 04288 | reverse complement strand
CCCTACTCCCCACTCCCTACTCCCCACTCCCCACTCCCCACTCCCTTGATTGAGACAACTAACGGCTGGGTAGAGCAAACGCTCTGGTCGATGCCACCATCCTGGTGTATCAAGTAATGGATGATGGGGTTCAATCCCAGTAGCTAAATCACGAATTAATTTGGCGATCGCAGTTGGTCTAGGACGTGGCGAACGCAAATCAAATACGCCTGATTCGTAGTGGCCGACTGGGCGCGTGACTAAACTATTCCAATCGTAGCTACCTAGAAGCGCCCAAGCTGTAATCGCACGAATATCGACACCTTCATTTTGTAGTTCCTGAGCAGCATTCCACACCTCATAAAGCCAACGCAACTGCTCCTCACGGGTGCAATTGAGGTGAACTTCAGTGACAGCAAGGGGCAGTCTGTAGCGTTCCCATGCTTCTTGAAGTAATGTGTAGGGGCCTGCTATGCTTTCAGCACAAACTCTCACCGCATCCACATCTGCATACTTGTCCCACCCATTACCACCATGTGTCCAAGCTGGATAGTTTTCTGTATGCTCATCCAAAAAGCGATCGCTTGTCAAATAATGGTTAATGCCAATGATGTCCGGTGGACAATAAATATTTTGGCAAGCTTCTAAAAGTTCCGCCGCGCTGAGACCACAGTAGCGTAAGTAACCCCACATCGGATGAGTTGGAGTAATGTAACCACACAATAAATCCAAGCTCAACCAACGGCGTTCGTTTTCCAGTCCGGCTTGATATACTAACCGCAATGTACTGTAAGTCTTACCCAAATCCTCCGTTTGCACAAGTTGGGCATTGGGGTTAATTTCTCGAATTGCCTGCATTGAAAGTGCGATCGCTCGACATTGCCCTAACAAAGCACGGGCGAAAGTTAAATTGTCCCGTCCGTGGGGATACCAATGACCGTACATTCCACTAAATCGTGCTGTTGTCAGTGGCTCATTGATAGGAGTGTATTGTGTTACCCAAGGGTAGCGATCGGCAACCGCATGGGCAAACTCAGCTAATTTCTGGGGAAAATCTGGATCTATCAAACTCGTGTCACGGGTTCCGCTACCGTGATGTACTAATCCCACAATTGGACTTATACCAAGTTCACGTAACCGCCCCAATCGCTCATCTGCCCACGACCAGTCAGCATTTTCTAATCCATTGGGTGCGACTCTTTCCCACAGCACTGGGTAGCGGATTTTCTGTATACCCAGTTGAGCAAACAACTCTAGGTCATCCAAACGCCAAGCATGACCGTTGCGTTCTAACTGGTCAAAATACTCATCACCCACACGATTGACTGTACATTCCAGACCAGCCCAAATTTCCACCGGATATTTTGAATTGAAGACAAAAGTCATAACTTATACCAATTCGTAATTAATTGCCAATTAGGAATTGGGGATGGGACATAAGGCATAGAAAATTAAACCATGCTCCATGTCCTAAGCTGAAAAACATCCAGTTTGCATATTTAAATTACATTCAACTCTTGTGGGGGAGGGCAAAGATGCCCGCCGATGTTATGCAAGTTAAATGCTGATTAGCTTATGCCCCACTTCAACGAATCATCTTGCTACGTAAGTTTTGCTTACGCCTTAACCGCAATTTGTTTGTAAACAGACAAAGCCTGAGCCACACATTGATCCATGTTGTAATACTTGTAAGTCGCCAATCGTCCCACAAAATATATTCCGGGTGTAGCATCTGCTAACGCCTTATATTGCTTGTAAATCTCCTGATTCTCAGGACGTGGTACAGGATAATAAGGGTCGCCCTCTGCTTTGGGAAATTCGTAAACGACGCTAGTTTTAGAGTGTTCCTGTCCAGTCAAGTACTTAAACTCAGTTACACGGGTATAAAGGTGTTCATTAGGGTAGTTGATGACTGGCGCAGGTTGAAATACTTCGGTGTTGTGTGTTTCGTGCTTGAAATCCAGTGAGCGATAAGGTAACTTGCCATAGCGATAATCAAAAAACTCGTCAACTGGACCGGTGTAAACCATCTCACGGCAAGGTATGGCCTTTTCAATTTCTTGATAATCGGTATTCAGCATCACCTTGATGTTGGGGTGATTCAACATATTCTCAAACATCCGAGTGAAGCCGTGGAGTGGCATAGCTTGGTAACTATCGGTGAAATAGCGATTATCCCGATTGGTGCGGGTAGGAATTCTGGCAATTACTGATTTATCAAGTTCCGATGGATCTAGTCCCCATTGCTTACGGGTGTAACCCCGGAAAAACTTTTCATACAATACTCGACCAACTTGACTGACTACCACATCTTCTGAGGTGCGGATATATTCTATGGTTTCCGCAAGTGATTTGTAAAAATTCTCCACCTCAAAGGAATTGAGGTTCATACCATAAAGTTTGTTGATGGTGTCCAGATTGATGGGGATGGGAACCAGTTGTCCATCAACACTGGACAGGACGCGATGTTCATAAGCACGCCATTGGGTGAAGCGCGAAAGGTATTCAAAAACTTCGCGGGAGTTGGTGTGAAAGATATGCGGCCCGTATTTGTGGATCAGAATCCCATTTTCGTTGTAATGATCGTAGGCATTACCACCGATATGGTTACGCTTGTCTACAATCAGCACTTTTTTACCAGACTGAGTTGCTAAACGTTCCGCAATGACGCTACCAGAAAATCCCGCACCGACAATCAGGTAATCGAAGACAAAATCTCTGGTGATAATGTTGGGTGCTTGTTTACCATCATTCGCCGACGCGGAGCTTTTCGCACCATTAGAATCAATCTTATCTTCTTGGTTGGGGACAGAGATGGCACTCCGCGCAGTACCAGAGGCGATCGCCGAGTCTATAAGCTTGATCATTGATGCCAAAGTCCGATCCCAAGAAATCTTCTCCAAAAAGGTATCTACCCGATTCAGCCACCCTGATGCTGAATTATCTTCTTGCATTGCTTGTTCGGCGGCGGCGACAAACTCAGAAACTGTGTCTGCAATTCGCACCAACTTTGAGTCTCCGTAAGGACGGATTACATCTCGAATCGAAGTAGAAACTACGGGTTTGGCTGCGGCTAAATACTCTGGAGTTTTGGTAGGACTAATAAAACGGGTGGCTTCATTGCGCGCAAATGGCAGCATTGCCAAGTCCCATCCTGCCAAGTATGCAGGTAACTGTTTATAATCTCTACTACCGAGATAATGAATATTTTCATTTTGGGGCAGAATTGCCGGATCAACTTTCACCACTGGCCCAATCATCACCAAATGCCAGTCGGGACGCGCCTGGGCAATTCCCCGCAGCAGTTCAATGTCCATGCGTTCATCAATTACCCCAAAGAAACCGAGACGAGGATGGGGAATATGAGCTTGATCTGCTGGTTCTGCAATATTTCTGGCTTGGGCAAAGTGCGCTACATCTACACTGCTAGGAAAGGCATAAACATTTGGGTGCTGGTTAACTTTACTTTCGTAAAGGCTTTGCCCTCCTGTAAATACCAAGTCTGCACGGCGAAATAATTCCGCTTCGTATTGTTTTAACTTGGGTGATGCTCCTTTAAAGGCAGATAATTCATCCATGCAATCGTAGACGATCGCTTGGGGTTGCAAGTGATTTGTAAAGGCGATCGCCATTGGTGTGTAGTACCAACAAATATAGCTGCTGATGCTTTGTTCAGTAAACAATCCATCGATTAACACCTGTAAATCTGCGTTTATTCCTTCTTCACTTAAACCTTGTGGTAGATGTGGTACAACAACCACTACCCCGCTCTCATCTTGAGTAATATCTAGCCGTCCTAACGGATCATTGCTAAAAATCGGCTCTTCAATGCAATATACTCGCCTTCCTTGAGCAAAACGACTGAGTAGATGCTGTGGTCTTTGATAAACAAAATTCCACCGCAAATGGCATAGGCAAATTATATCAGGTGTATCTGTCAAAATTTTCACTTTTTGACGTTTTTTCGCGGCATGAGAAAAATTAGGTGATGATACATCTGAAGTTTGCCGTTCGGTTAAGTCTGATAGTTTTGTTTCACTCACTTTCGGTGATGTGATTTGATTGAATCTGTTACCTTTGATGTCAGATTTTCTTTGCGTCATATTTCAACTAACTAGATATAAGCTCTGAATTTAAGTAAAAACTTGTCAAAAACACCAACAAATCAAAAGATAAATATTTAACTATTCGCTGTATATTGCCATGTGGAAATTCCGAAATAATCTGCAATATAATTTGTAGGCATCCATGACATCCGTTAATAACTAACAATAGATAATAATTTTTATCTACACTTCCACTGAAGACTGAGCTTTATGTATGCCAAAAGAATTATTTTTATTTAAGATAAATCAAGTATAATAAACACGAAGCCAAAAAAGTTTGCCAAAGGTAAAGCTAGCCACTACAGACATCATCTCAGCTAGCCATTTTTTGTATTATACTTGACAATTAATCATTAAGCTTAAGCCTTTCATTTGAGGGAGGTAACTGTTAGTAATTTCTATTAACGTGCTGATTAATAGCACTATTAGCTAACAGTGGGTTACTTATGTTTAATTTTCTTAAGCAAATTAGCAGCTATACCAAACAAACATTGCTAGCAGGCCGATATATTGGTCAGGGGCTGTCTGTGACTTTCGACCATATGCGCCGCCGTCCAATTACTGTGCAATATCCTTACGAAAAGCTTATACCCTCAGAAAGATTTCGAGGGCGGATTCATTTTGAATTTGATAAGTGTATCTCTTGCGAAGTTTGCGTTCGCGTCTGCCCAATTAACCTCCCGGTAGTAGATTGGGAATTTAATCAAGAAGTCAAGAAAAAAGAACTTAAACATTACAGTATTGACTTTGGAGTTTGCATTTTCTGCGGTAATTGTGTGGAATTTTGTCCCACAAACTGTCTGTCATTTACTGAAGAATATGAACTTAGCGTTTATGAGCGCCATGAGTTGAACATGGACAATGTGGCGATGGGAAGATTACCTTACAAAGTAACCGCAGATGCAATGGTAACACCATTACGAGAATTAGTGTATTTGCCCAAAGGAATTTTAGATCCTCATGGCGTTCCTGATGATGCACATCGAGCAGGTCTGTTGCCATCGGAGATTTTAGAGGCAGATATAGAAGATGTTAATGAAACTAATTAATTAGAAATAACAGCTAATAGCAGTCAAAATCATGACACAAGCACAAGTACAAGAAACTGCTAATCTTGATGTTCACTCTGAAAAACCAACAATCAGAAATTGGCGGGAATATTTTAGTTTCAGCACTGACCATAAAGTTATTGGTATTCAATACTTGGTCACAAGTTTTGTTTTTTATCTATTTGGTGGTGCATTAGCTACTGTGATTCGTAGTGAACTAGCAACGCCAGAGACAGACTTAGTTAGCCCGGAATTTTATAGCGGTTTATTTACCCTCCACGGAACTGTAATGATTTTTCTGTGGATTATCCCGGCGGGGACGGGGGGATTTGGTAACTTTTTAATCCCTCTATTAATTGGGGCGCGAGATATGGCTTTTCCGCGATTGAATGCGATCGCCTTTTGGCTAGTCCCCCCAGCTGGTCTTTTGCTACTAGCGAGTTTCTTTTTTGACCCCCCCCAGGCAGGCTGGACATCTTATCCACCCTTAAGTTTGGTGATGGCTCAAGCAGGTGAAGCCATGTGGATTCTCAGTTTGCTTTTATTAGGAACTTCCTCAATTTTGGCAGGGCTAAATTTTTTAGTAACTATCCTGAAAATGCGAACACCAGGAATGGGTTTACATCAAATGCCTCTATTTTGTTGGGCGATGTTAGGAACTTCTGGATTAACGCTGTTAGCAACCCCTGTACTGGCTGCGGCGCTGATTTTACTCACTTTTGACCTTTTAGCGGGTACGACATTCTTCAACCCCACAGGAGGCGGTGATCCTGTAGTTTACCAACATATGTTCTGGTTCTATTCACACCCAGCCGTGTATATCATGATTCTCCCAGTCCAAGGGATGATCTCAGAAATCCTACCAGTTCACGCCCGCAAGCCAATTTTTGGTTATCTCGCCGTTGCTTATTCCAGTATTGCGATCGCCTGTTTATCTCTGATTGTCTGGGCGCACCATATGTTTACTACCGGGACACCAGGGTGGGTGCGAATGTTTTTCATGATCACCACCATGATTATTGCTGTACCCACAGGAATTAAGGTATTTAGCTGGTTAGGAACCCTCTGGGGAGGCAAAATCCACTTTCGGTCTGCCATGCTATTTGCAATGGGTTTGATATCTGTGTTTGTTATTGGTGGAATTAGCGGTGTGATGACAGCTGCGGTTCCCTTCGATATTCACGTTCATGACACCTATTTCATTGTGGCTCATCTGCACTACGTTTTATTTGGTGGTAGTGTCTTCGGTTTATATGCCGGTATTTATCATTGGTTTCCCAAAATGACCGGGCGAATGCTAGATGAAACCTTGGGAAAAATTCACTTTGTACTCACCTATATTGGCTTCAACCTGGCATTTTTCCCCATGCATGAATTGGGGATGCAAGGGATGAGAAGGCGAATCGCTGTGTATGATCCGAAATTTGCCGACCTCAATCTGATTTGTTCCATCGGTGCAGTGTTACTGGCAATTTCTACCCTACCTTTCTTGATTAATGTTTGCCATAGCTGGCTATACGGTGAAAAAGCACCTGATAACCCTTGGCGAGCTTTGACTTTGGAATGGATGACCACTTCACCACCACCACCAGAAAACTTTAAAACTCAACCTGTTTTAACAGTACATCCCTATCATTACGGCGTGCGTCCATCTGAAGCCAACGGTTTCTCTGATCAAGAAAATCCCTTGTTAACTGCTGATTCCAACTCTGTTTTAGATGCCGAATCTGATCACAGCCAGAACCGTGAGCAAGAATCGTCTACATAGGAAAGTGATCTCAATGAATTTATTACCTGAGAACTTGGCGAAAAAATTTATTCATCTGATGGGAATTGTGGGAGTTAGTGCTACGATGGCGATCGCCGGAGGCGGGGCTTTGCCCATCGCCATTACTGGCTATGGCCAGATTAATCAAAGAGCGAGCGCCCACACAATACCCAATAGTTCTATCACTTTGGAAACTAAAATTGCCCAAGCTAGGCTGAGTGAAATTGACAGGGTGTATGTGCAAGAAGCAGCTCAAGCAGGAATGGCAGAAGTTGAAATGGCAAAGCTGGCACTAGAAAAATCAAACAACGATAACGTCAGACAGTATGCCCAGCAAATGATACAAGACCATACACCTGCGAACAAAGAATTAATGCAGTTGGCTCAACAGAAGGGAATTACTCCACCCACTGATGTGGGTCCTAAATATCAAGCCATAATAACGCAACTATCACAATTATCTGGTGCAAATTTTGACCAAGCATACAGAAATGAAGCCGGGATGAACGGGCATATGGAAAACTTAGTCATCCACACTCGTCAGTTACAAATTGGTCAAGACCCAGACTTGCAAGCCTTTGCTACCAAAAATATTCCCATTGTAGAGAGACACTTGCAATTGGTCGATGAATTATTAATGCAACCCACTCAGCAATAAACAAAAGTTCTTTTATGTCCAGAATTGAAACCAGAACCGAACCCATGACAATTAACATGGGGCCACATCATCCTGCAATGCACGGTGTTTTAAGATTAATTGTCACATTGGATGGAGAAGATGTCATTGACTGTGAACCAGTGATTGGCTACCTGCACCGAGGAATGGAAAAAATTGCTGAAAATCGCACCACTATTATGTATGTCCCCTACGTTAGCCGTTGGGACTATGCCGAGGGAATGTTTAATGAAGCCGTCACAGTTAACGCTGTAGAACAGTTGGCGAATATCTCCATTCCTAAACGCGCCAGCTACATCCGCGTCATCATGTTAGAACTCAATCGAATTGCCAACCATTTGTTATGGTTTGGGCCATTTGCCGCAGATTTAGGCGCTCAAACTCCCTTTTTCTATATATTCAGAGAACGGGAGATGATTTATGACCTTTGGGAAGCAGCTTCAGGCTACCGTATGGTTAATAACAACTACTTCCGCGTTGGAGGTTTGGCTGTGGATGTACCCTACGGCTGGGTCGATAAGTGCCAAGAATTTTGTGATTACATATTGCCCAAGATAGATGAGTATGAGCGTTTATTGAGCGATAACCCCATTTTTCGCCGTCGGGTGGAAGGAGTTGGCATCATTGACCGAGACGAAGCAATTAACTGGGGACTTTCCGGCCCTATGTTGCGCGGTTCTGGGGTGAATTGGGACTTACGAAAAGTTGACCATTACGAATGCTACGACGATTTTGATTGGGATGTTTGTTGGGAAACTGGCGGTGATATCCTAGCGCGTTACTTTGTGCGGATGCGGGAAATGCGGGAGTCCGTGAAGATTCTCCAGCAAGCACTCAAAGGACTTCCCGGTGGCCCTTACGAAAGTTTAGAAGCTAAACGCATAGCAGCAGGAAAGAAATCAGAATGGGATCAGTTTGATTATCAGTATATTGGCAAGAAGGTTTCCCCTACTTTAAAAATTCCCACTGGAGAAATTTATGCCCGTGTTGAAAGTGGTAAAGGCGAGTTAGGCATTTATTTAATTGGAGACAATAACGTTTTTCCCTGGCGCTGGAAAATCCGCCCGGCTGATTTCGTTAACTTGCAAATCTTACCGCACCTACTCAAAGGGGTGAAAGTTGCCGATATTATGGCAATTTTGGGTAGCATCGATATCATTATGGGTTCAGTTGATCGCTAGAGTTTGGAAGTGGGGAATTTTCAGTTTATTGTAAGATATCCCCACGCCCAACTATTCATTTTCTATTCTCTTTCTAACAGTTTGCAGTGCTGGCGGAATTGCTGTTCCCATTGCTTCTGTCAATTGCTGAGGTGGCTTTTGGAGAGCAGGCGATCGCAAATATTCACCCGTCAGAATTCGAGATCCCACCTTCATATTATGGGTAGTACTGTAGAAGCGATGGGTTTGTTTAAAACTATCCCGTTCTTGAATTGATTCATTAGCTATTTTTTTACGCAGCTTGATAATAGCATCCATGATTGCTTCTGGGCGAGGAGGACAACCCGGAATGTAAACATCTATAGGTAAAATTTTATCAGCCCCTCGAATAGCAGTAGGAGAATCGGCGCTGAACATACCGCCAGTAATCATGCAAGCTCCCATTGCAATCACGTACTTTGGTTCTGGCATTTGCTCATATAGCCGCATTGTCGGTTGTGACATTTTCATATTCAGAGTGCCTGCCAAAATGATTAAATCAGCTTGACGCGGACTGCCACGGGGAAGTAAACCAAATCTGTCAAAATCGAACCGTGAACCAATTAAGGCAGCAAATTCGATAAAACAGCAAGCGGTTCCATACAAAAGCGGATATAAACTAGAAAGTCTAGCCCAATTATAAACATCATCTAATGTTGTTAAGATGATATTCTCTGAGAGTTGATTAGTCACGTCATAACTAATCGGAGCCATGATTTTCTCTTTATCCCAGGAGTTATGGTCATTAGGCTCATTTCTATTCATGTCTTATTGACCTAAATTAATTGCCACGGAAAATTTTGATTTTCCTCTAAGGTATAAATTAGAATTGTTAATCACTTCCATCTATAGTTATAAATATAAATAAAGATGAAATTCCTGAGAAATAATCACAAATTAGGATAGTAAGATAAAAATTGGTGGGATATTTTATTATTCACGAACAAAAAACAACATATATCGTAGCTTTTTAAATCTTTGAACTGCAACGCTCATGCAGATGTGCAAGTGAATCTGACAATAAGCTAATACACATCTACGCACCCCATTGTTAAAAGTTAATTTTTCCGTAATTGGTCAGAAATGCTAGGTATAACTAAGTTGCTAAAATCTCCCTCAACTCTGTCCTGTTCAGAAACAGATTGGTAAAAATTGTTAGGTGCATCTTCAGATTTCGGCTCATTACTACGTTGCAGATTAAAACCGATGAGCAGTAATAGTGAATCTACTAAGGATGGGGAAAACCTTTGTAGTAAATCCAACACTTTGGCTGCATCTCCAACCAATAAGTCACGAGTGGGATGTTCTGCTGCATGAAGGATGGCATCAGCTACAAGCTTAGGATCATAGTAGGGCGGTATCCCGGAAGGTTTAACACCTAACTTGGTGCGGGCGTTGTTCCAAAAAGGTGTATTAATCACTGCTGGTTTCACACTTGTCACACTGATGGGGATTTTTTCATGTTGCAGCTCGACACGCATAGCTTCAACAAAGCCCTCTATACCATGTTTAGCTGCGGAATAAGCACTTTGGTATGGGAACGATCGCCTACCCTCAATGGAAGATATATGAATCAACGCTCCTCGCCCTTCACGCTTGAGATGAGGTAACGCCACCATAGCACCGTATACTTGCCCCATGAGGTTAACGTTAATGATGCGCTGAAACTCCTCTGGTGTGACATCTTCAAATAACGCGAATAAGGAAATAGCCGGCAGATGTACCCAAGTATCAAGTCGCCCGTATACCTCTACAGTATGATCAGCGATCGCCTTAACTTGCTCAAATACTTGCACATCGGCCACAATAAAAGTGGCTTCACCTCCAAAGCCACGAATTTCCTCCACTAAAGACTGAAGTTTCGACTCACCACGAGCTGAAACAACCACTTTTGCCCCCCGTTTCGCAAATTCCAGAGCTGTTAAACGTCCGATACCGCTAGAAGCACCAACAACCGCTACAACCTGTTGATTAATTGGCTTGAGTTGCATAGACATTACTCCTGAAAATAAATTATTTCTAGTACCCCATTACAAATGACCAGGAAGAAACTGTTTTAAAGCGTCGGCAAATAATTTGGGCTGCTCAACTTGGGGTAAGTGGCCGCAACTGGGTATTAAAGCCAGATGTCCTTGCTGTAGACGGCTGACTGCATCTTGAGCTTGGTTATATGGTATAACCAGGTCATTCACACCCCACACAACTAAAGTGGGCATTTGTACCTGTGGTAAAGATTCGAGGACTAAATTCTGCTGTCCTAATACATAGATTTGAGAACGTAGCATAGATAAATTGGCTTCCAAAAAGCCAGGAAGTAGCCCCATTCGTTCCTGTTCTGCTAGCCATTTAGCGGGAACTTCCCAGGGATTAGCAAACAGTAAAGCTGCCCGTGACCAAGCTCTTTGCTTTGCGCCTAGAGGTGTTTTACACCATGCGATCGCTAACTCACCGTACAAAGGTAAAGTTAAACTGGACAGGATAGGATTAACCACTTGACCAAATCCCATACTATCTACCAATATCAATGCTGGTACTTGTTCAGGGTTTGACAGCGCAAAGCGTAGAGCAATCAAACCACCCAAAGAATTGCCCACGAGTACAGCCCTTGGGATTTCTAGAATCTGGAGAAAATCACGCAAAAACTGTGTCAAAAAATCTATCGAATAATCGCGCCGGGGTTTAGCACTATCGCCAGCACCTGGAAAGTCTAGGGCTAAGACACGATGCCTAGTTCCGATATCTTCTAGTACCCAAGACCAATCCGCAGCACTATCACCGACTCCGTGTAACAGCACCAACGGCGGATCATTATTACCCGCAGTCAAGTAGCGAGTAGTTAGTCCACTTACTTCTATGTGCCGTTCTTCAAACCCTATATTCACAGTTACTCCCACTACTATAGAATTTTTTATTTATTAGGAACTGGGAAATAATTCTTTTTATTCTCACCCGATCAAGTATGATGAGCGCCGTTGACTCGTACAACTGTTCCAGTCACATAACTACTAGCTACTGGCGAAAGTAGAAACGCCACAGCCCAAGCAACTTCCTCCGGTTTGCCAAACCGAGACAAAGGAATCTCAGACAAAATTTTCTGCTTCACCTTCTCAGGAATTGATTTGAGCATATCAGTCTGAATAAACCCTGGTGCTACAGCATTAGCTCGCACGTTGTAACGCGCCGCCTCTAGAGCTAGAGATTTAGTGAAACCAATCGTTCCGGCTTTGGATGCTGCGTAGTTTGTCTGACCTAAATTTCCGCGTTCACCAGAAATTGAAGTGATACAGACAACAGCACCTGAACGCTGTGCATACATCTTGGGGATAATTGGTTTGAGGGTGTTGTAAACTCCTTTGAGGTTAGTGTCAATCACTGCATCCCAGTCCGCCGTTGTTAGTTTGGGAAAAAAATTGTCTTGGGTAATTCCCGCATTAGCAACAATTCCATCAATTGCGCCAAGTTTCTCTTCAACGTGTGCTGCTACTGCTGCCATACTTGCTTCATCGGTAACATCGGCTTTGATTGCCAAACTCCCCATTTGGGGATTGTCATCGCTGCGGTACGTGTAAGCCACTTTGGTTCCTAAATCCAAGAGCAGATTAACGATCGCAGCTCCAATTCCCCGATTACCACCAGTGACTAAAACGACTTGATCTTCTAATCCTAAAGATACTTTCATCTCAGTCTCTCCAATGCGATCGCTGTACCGCCACCAGTACCATGACAAACTGCGGCCAATCCTAACTGCCCATTTTGCTGTTGTAAGGCGTTGAGCAGTGTGACTAAAATTCGCGCTCCCGAAGCGCCAATGGGATGACCTAAAGCAATCGCGCCTCCATAGACATTTAATTTCTCGTAAGGCACACCCAACTCCCGATTAAACAAGATATTGCTCAGAGCAAAAGCCTCGTTATTTTCAAACAAATCAAAGTCGTAGATTTGCATTTTCAATTTGTCTAAAAGCTTGTTAACTGCCAGAATGGGAATTTCGGGAAATCGCCAAGCTTCACCTCCTGTCCAAACTCCGCCAATCAATCATGCTAAGGGATTCAGTTGATAGCGTTCTACTGCTGTTTGACTTGCTAAAACTAAAGCTGCGGCTCCATCGGATATCTGACTGCTATTACCAGATGTAAACACGCCATCTGCTCTGAAAGTAGGTTTAAGTCCAGCCAAACTTTCTAGAGTAGTTGCGGGGCGAATCCCTTCATCTTTATCCACAAGTTGTAGACCTTTTTTACCTGGGATTTCAATGGGTACAATCTCCGGCTCAAACAAACCTTGCTCCGTAGCTTGGGCGGCTCTGGTTTGTGAAAATAAAGCGACTTCATCCAACTCACTCCGCGAAATTTGATAAGTTGTTGCTAGCCTTTCTGCTTGTTCTCCCATCGTTTCCCCAGTCATGGGATCTGTGAGTCCATCATTGACTAAAACATCAGTCAATTGTTCTGGTGAACCCAGCAAGGATTTGTAACCCCATCTCCCTCGGTGCGATAGCAAAAATCCACTTTGAGACATAGATTCCATACCCCCAACCAGTACCATGTCTGCTTCACCAGAGCGAATTGCTGTTACACCGTTGATGGCGCTCATCATTCCCGACGAACACACCATATCCACTGCATACCCGTTCACCTGGGGGGGAATTCCTGCCTTGAAAGCGGCTTGACGAGGCAATGATTGTCCATGACCGGCTCTGAGGACATTGCCAAAAATGTATAAGTCTAAAGCTGCTGCTGATACTCCGGCTGTTTCTAAGGCTGCACCCATAGCGATCGCGCCTAAGTCTACTGGAGATAAATCCGCCAGAATACCGCCAAATTTACCCAATGGTGTGCGTACTGCTGAGACAATATAAGTTTCTTCCATACTCCTCATGATTTTGGGGAATTAAAAATGGAAAATAATCAAATTAGCCTGATTTATTAAATTAATTACTATTGATTGTTCCAGGAAAAATGTTTTAATTTATTTTTTCTCATAGTAGTATTCATTGATTTTAAATTTTCAAACACAACTTCTTTAATCACGCACTTAGTCTTAATTTAAGGTAAAGCTAATATCAATAAATCATTCTTGAGAAGTATATAAAATTTTATTCATGCTTTTAGGAATAATTTAAAATAAATGTAAAACTTAGCAGCGAGTCAGGAGTAATACGATGGATGCTTTTAAAATATTTGAAACTTTTTTTACGCAATTTAACGAAATCCAGAAAATAGGACTCAATAATTGGGAATCTGTTATGTCAACCATGCAAAATATGAGAATATCAAATATTCATGAGACTTTTGACAAAACGGTGGAATTACAAGAGGATTTAATCAAAAGTTCCTTGGAATTTCAAGAAAAAATTAGCCATTTTTCTCTTGATACCCAAAGAAAGGTCTGGGACAGTTATTTTAAAATGCTTCGGAGGTCTTAGTGAAAATTTAAATATCAATGATGAATAAAACTAATTAAACTATTCTAGATTGAAGACGAAAACACCCAGAGTCTTAGATCCCCGATTTTTTTAAGAAGTCGGGGATTTTTAGGTTTTCACGTCCGCACTTTCAACCAATTCATAATTGCTGATGGTAGGTCTTTTTGGACTTTGCTACTGACATACATTCCAATATGTCCGACTGGGAACGATCGCACTGTATAATCAACACTGGCAATATATTTTTCTAACGCTAAAGATGATGCCGGCAGAACTAGATGATCCTGCTCGGCGTAAATGTTTAAAATCGGGATGTGGATATTTCCTAAATCTACTTGCTTGTTACCAATTTTGACCTGACCTTTAATCAGTTTATTTCCTTGGTAAAAGTCCTTCATGAACTGTCGAAAAGCCTCTCCAGCTTGATCCGGATTGTCAAAGATCCACTTTTCCATGCGTAAAAAGTTGAGCAGTTTATCCTCACACTCAAGGATATCCAACAGGTCAATATACTTCTGGATACCTAACTGAAAAGGCTTCAACATGATGAAGACGAAGTTGAGGAAGTTACCAGGAATGTTACCTAAAGTATCTACCATCAAATCCACATCCAGCGCCTGTGACCCCAAACTGCTACCACTCCAAACATTCAAAAGACCTTCATGAATATGAAAATCCACTGGTGTTACCATCGTAATCAGGTTTTTCACCTTTTCTGGGTAAAGGGAAGTGTAGCAAAGGCTGAAAGTTCCTCCCTGACAAATCCCCAATAAATTAATCTCATCCAAATTATGGCGATCGCGAATCACGTCTACACAGTTATTCAGATAGCCATTAATGTATTTATCCAGAGTTAGCCAGCGATCGCCTTCACTAGGATAACCCCAATCAATCAAGTAAACATCTATACCTAAATTTAGTAAATGAGCCACAAGCGATCGCCCTGATTGTAAATCTACAATGTCAGGACGATTGACTAAGCCATAAACTATGAGCATAGGAATATTTAAAGATGAAGGCTGTAGAGGCGTAAAGCGGTATAACACCAGCTTGTCTTCCTGGTAAACCTCTGTTTTCGGTGTTACCCCAACCTGAATTTTATCTTTGTACAAATAGTTAAAGATATTAATCAAATTGATTTTGGTAAGTAGTTCCAGAATCTGGACAATTTCTTTTGATAGTTGTGGTTGATGTGGTAAATAATTGACGACTGTGTTCAGGAATTTACCTTGGAGTAAAATCGCATCTTCTAAACGCAATTTATAGGCAAATTCCCGGTCAAAAACCCTACTCCAAATTTGGATAAACTGCCGCCAATCCTCCAAACTTTCAACTTTTATTTGGCTATATCTTAACTCTTGGTGTAATTCTGCAAATGTTCCCGTCCAAATATCGGACAGCAATAACTGATAATCAAAACCTGCTTTAAGCAAGTTCATCCAGCTATCAATACTCTTAAACATTGGAGTTAGGCAAATTTCCTTGCTGTTCAGGGTTAGGGATATCTGGATGATTCAAGAGGTTGACTGCACCTTTTTCGGATGTCTGCTCATCTGTAACATCAGTTTTCATGTCAGTGGAAACTCCAGCAGTTTTGGAATCACCTGTGGACTGAGCTTGTGTAAAGTTGGTGGCGATGGGAAAATTAGTCGGATCTGCCTGGGGTTCTTG
Source organism: Nodularia sp. LEGE 04288 (assembly GCF_963896525.1). Lineage (NCBI taxonomy): Bacteria > Bacillati > Cyanobacteriota > Cyanophyceae > Nostocales > Nodulariaceae > Nodularia > Nodularia sp. LEGE 04288. Next base: position 4,746 of record NZ_CAWQOY010000174.1, on the reverse strand, counting down.
TTCGCCTGCTACTGCTTGTGCATCCAACATTGCGCTTCCTGCAACATTAGTGGGTGTATGAGGTTGAGCTTCCTGGGATGCAACAACAGATTGATCTGGGTTGATGGCTGGATCTGATACAGAAGGTTTGTTCTCGTTCATGTTTTTATCCTCCAATCAAGTTCACTTAATTAAGTAGGTAGGCACAAATGAACCTAACTATGTAACAAAATGTAAAGTTCTCAAAACCCTTGCGATTGCTTCACTCCACTACGCTCCGTTCGCAATGACATACCTTGAAATTTTTCCGCCTACCTACTTACAAAAATAAGACTGTTATTATTAACTCGATTTCTGCTAAATGAATGGAAGCATATAAATAAAATTTATAAAAAAAACCCCATCAGGTAAAATTAACGGGGTTTTGTGTCTGCTCAAAATTGGGTACTGCAAGAATTAACTAAATATCTATTACTAATAACATCTTTTTATCTCCATTTTTTCCTCTGCCTATAGAGCAGTTATATGTAACTTTTATAAGTTATAAACTATACAAATAGAGTATCGGCTCACATTATTCGACAGGGCAAACGCATCTAAATATAACGCACATCTTATCCCTACCATGCCCAACTCCCGACTACTGCCTAGACAAAAGCAAGCTTTAGAGGCATTTCTGAAAACTAATGAACCCACTCCACTGTTAATAGAGCGAGTTGGAGGACGCAAACAAACCAAGTATAAACCTGCTCATTTACCTTGCAACACAATACTTGAAAGCATTTTTACAGATCACAAAGGCTGTAATCGCAACAAATTCGCTGATATTTGGTTACTCAATGGTACTGTCAAATCCTTGTCTGTGGAAGGGGCAGCTATCTTGCAAGCGTTCCCGGCTTGGTATGAATTCCCTTTGGAAGCTGCTACGGTTGGGTCAGTTATCGGGTATTCCGTGCCTCCTAGTTTTGCAAGTCAAATATTTAACAATGCACAACGACAATTATTTGGAGTAATGTCTTAAAGATTGCAGTTATCTCTCAACTTGCACCAACAAAAATTGATGTAATTTAATCACACAGTTTAATTTCAAAACCCTTGATTTCCAGATAAAATACCATAAAAACCAGGTATTCTAGTAAGTAATTCTCTCACCACTGGGATCACTGGGATCACTGCGATCGCTTGACCATAAAAATAAGCTATTGTCTCCAGGTCTGCGCGCCATCGCTAAGAAGATGTGCTGCATTCAAGCTCAATCAAGCTCAAAATTTTTTCTTCCAAATCGGTCAAGTAAGGGCGATTGACTTCCCCAAGGTGTTTAAGGACAGCATCAGCAGCTTTTTCTAAGTTGCCACTCTGACGCAATTTGTTGATCCGCGTACTCAATGATTGCATTTGCTCACACTCCTGCTCCAAATAATTCATCGGCTTTAAATGATCCATTCTCACGGTATACTCTCCATCCCAAGCCATAACAGTACAACTAAACTCATTAACTGCGGTGACTATGCACCAACACCCACCCTTGCCTCTGAGATCAGGATTATCCTTCACAATAATTTGGCACACTTCACCTAATTGGTAGGTGTTTGGTACTTTGGTGCGTTCCATAATGCGTTCTACCACATCTTTGACCACCCTCCCACTGGGAGCTTTGCCACCAGCTTCTTGTACTGCTGCTTGCCATATCTCTTGCTGCTGCTGAGGTTCTAGTTTTGTCAAGGGTCTAACTTGACGTTCACTAGTAGGTAGAATTTGTAAACCATTGGTTGTCAAATCCTCAACCAATGAATTTTGACAACCAATGGTTGTCAAATTGTCGAAAACATCAGCCGCCGCAATCAAGTAATTTGATTTCTGCCGACTATGCCCAAAGCGATCGCGGCAATAATCCTCGAAGGTTTTGTGAGTTGAGCGATATAATCGGCGATCGCGCAATTGAGCCAGCGCCTTCCCCGCTTCATAAAAAGCCCTTTCCACACGGCGCTCTAGATACAAACGCTCATGTTCTTCTTCGGGGGTCAACTCGTCAATTTCAGTCAGTTGATCCGTAGTCTCTACTGAAAGCATTTCCTGAAGCATACTTTACTGGCTCCAATTAGGTATGAAAAAATTTGTGGTCAAATCAATTCCAGGTGCATGAGGTAAAAAGAAGCAGGGGAGCAGGGGGCAGGGAGCAAGGGGGAAAACTGAGACGGAGCTTGTACAAGTCCCAGTAAGAGCGCCTTAGAAGGGCGGGGCTTGTACCCATGTTCCGCTCCGCTTCACGGCTACTGGGCAGGGATTGCTCCCCCTGCTCCCTGCCCAGTAGCCTCTTCGGTCAATATTCTCCAACGTGATATTTATCCTTCCATAGGCAACACCGCTTCAGATAGCCACTGGTAGAATTCTGGAACTGCGGCCTCGACTTGCCGCAATTCATCTAGAGCGATCGCTTCCAATTCCAGCACCGTCTCCCACCGCCAAATCTCATTCCAGGGCTTGAGAATATTTTTAATCGCGTCTATGCCCTGCTTGATACCAGAGCGAAGTATTTCCACACGATGAAGTAGGGTAGAGCGGTCAGTTGGCGGTGGCTCTTGCCCCGTAGTATCCCCCCCCTCCTTTAAGGGGTTCCCTATAGCATTATGGGGGGGGGTGGATACCGGGGATTGATTGGTGTTAAACTCATACTGGAATTGGGCTTGAGCTTTTTGATCACGTTTGTTTTGACGATGAGCCATTACTGCCTGAGCAAATTCCAATTCCGATTTTGATAACGAGTAAATTTTTACTTGTTGACCGCGTGGCCCCTGCTTGCGGCAGGACAACTTTAGCCCCAGCTGCTCAAGTAAAGTGGCCAGCAGCCAGATCGGTTCAGACTCACTGGGGACAGTAAAGCCAAGAATGGCTTTGATATGAGCAGCGCAATCGTTAGCGATCGCTCTCATGCTGAGTAAGTTTGGATCTGTGGACTTAACTTCTTCGCCGGCAATTAAACGCTGGAGAATGTGATGCAAACCCAAATTAAATCTTGCCAACCACTTTGCGGAGTAGTTGCCCCAGTCGATACACAAAGGTAAATTGTCCCGTTCGGTACGGTCTTTGGTGGTAACAATTGTGGGTGGGGTAGGGTATTGCCTCCCAGTTTTGGGGTCAACAATTGTGTCGTCTGGTTCTAATAAAATTGCTTCAAGAGAGGCGATCGCTCTGATTAATCTACCGCCTTCATCTTTTTCCACTAATTCCGGGGTGACATCCATACCGTAGGAATCCTGAATGCGAAACTTTTCACATTCAAAAATTTCTTCGGGTTTGAGGTAATCTTTACTTTGACGGGCGCGGTACTCACTAGCTGAAATATTACGAGCCTTGGCAACAGCCGAGTGATAGGCAGTGTCCAAAGCTGCGGCAGCTTTTTTCAACTGCTCGGTGGCTTTGGGATCATCGTCACTGCCGACAGATATAAAGGTATTACCCATTTCGGTGAGGAGCGATCGCAAATCATCTCGTAGGTTATTGATAGATTGACTGCGGTTGGCTTGAATTTGACAGTAAGCTTCCAGCGCCCAATCTTTCTCCGCGCCCCGCTTTCCAGTTTCACGGTCAATTCGCAAGAGAAACGCAGTCATTTCATTGGTTTGCAGCAGTCGTTCTTTAATCTTGGTGGCGTTAGTATCTTTGTAGCCAAAGGGAGGGCGAGGGGCTACCCAAACGTGAAACGGGACTTTGGGACGATAGCGGTACAGCTGTTGGGCGCATTCGGTAGCAGTTTGGCTGACACCGTGAAATACACCAAACACTAAATCGAAATGATACTGGGAGATATCTACACCAGTTCCCAAGCTGGGGGACGTGAACAAGGCATCGAGGGATTTAACAGCGTTGGTGATATCTTTAATGAAAGCGATATTTTCTTCACTGCCAGAGTTATCCGAGTGGATAGACCAGATTTTGAAGGGTGTAGAAGACTCGTCAGAGTTAGAAGATTCTTCAACCTTAACTAACAAAGATTTTTCCAGTTTCTTAATGAAACGTTTCGAGTCAGAAACCACCATGATTTTCTGTCCGGCCATCAGCGCCGCCGAGATTTGGGCGACTAGGGCGCTGGAACTATGACCTTCATACCAGTAAATAGTGCGATCGCCATTTCTCCACTCGTTTTTGACAATGTAAGGAATTTCTCCCTCTGGTCGCATGGCGCGGAAAAAATCCACTGTCAGGTCATCCATGTGAGCGTCAGCGATTACCACCAGTGGGGCATTGTATACTATATATTCCAGTACCTCCAGTATGGCGGCGCGATGTTCTTTGCAAGTCTTACTGTGCAGTAGATGAACTAAGTATTGGCAAGCCTCATCAATAAATACGCAGCCGTAGGTTAAAGCTTGTGTATTCAGTTTATGTAAGCTGTCAATGGTGATACTAAGGGCTGTAGCTTTAGTTAACCCCACATAGCCAAGTTCTGAATACATTGCCGTCTGCAAGCGTTCGGCTAGATTTTTCAGGAGGTTGACACGATGCCCGTTGTTGAGGAATCGCGTATTTGGGTTTTGGTCACGCCACCAGCGCATGAGTTCAGTTTTTCCCGTACCCATGTCACTCCACAACACCACCAGCCCTGATTTGGGAAAGCGGAAAGAAGCCGGGGGGCAGGGAGCAGGCTTGCCGTGAGCGTAGCCGTTAGCGAAGCTTCCCGAAGGGTACGGGAGCGGGGGGGAGTTGGAAATTACTTTATACAGAGGGTTGTTTAACGACCCTTCCTGTTCTCCCCTGCCCCCTGCCCCC
>NZ_CAWQOY010000173.1:0-20671 GCF_963896525.1 Nodularia sp. LEGE 04288 | reverse complement strand
CCTTTCCTCTTCTCCCCACTCCCCACTCCCTATTCCCCATTCCCCACTCCCCAGCAATTGAACTATTGAATTTAGCATGGTCAGCTTTGTTTGTAATCACTCTGACAGAAGAGGGACAAGTTAACCTTCCCTTTGAGGGAGGATTCGGTAACTTCATCAGGCGGAGTATTTACATGGTTGAGAAATGACAGCTAAATCAGTTTGTTCATGCAGGAGAAAGAACCATGATCTCATCAATGTTATTAGCAGTCCAAGTTACTGTCCCCAACACCGGCACTACATGGAATTGGATTGGCTCTGCGATTATTATTGGCAGTTGTCTATTATGCCTTCTGATTATTCCCCGAACGATTAGCTATCCTCATGTTGGGAATAAAATGCCTTTACCTTTTCCAGCACTGTTCAATAATCCCAGTGTCGGTTCCTTCCTGGCGGCAATGTGTGCTGGCCATCTGATTGGTGTCGGTGCTGTTTTGGGATTGACCAATCTCGGTATTATTTAAATCAGCCCAAAGTATCCAAAATCTTTCCCAATGGGAGGCGACAGGCGGAAATCTCCACCCTCAGACATTCCTACTGGGGGTGAATAATATGTCAATCTAGAAGTCAGAGCCTCTAACACCATTTTCAAGTTGAGATTTGGGATTTTGAAATAGCAAATATTGATGACTGCAATGCCTAGTACCGCAGGGCGTTCGTCAAAAATCAAAAAAATGATTATGTAGGCTTTTGAACGACTTTAAATGGTGTAACATTTACGCCGTGCGGTACTAGTGGCAAACCTTTGTATAGCTTCAGCATTTAGCCGGATAGATATCAGTTTTATGTATAAAAAAATGGTCATTTTTAGGATTAATTTCGGCAAATATCTAGTTTAGGAAAATATAATGCAAACAAATTGGAGAATTGGGTCTTTATTTGGAATTCCTCTATTTTTAGATCCACTATGGTTTGTAATTTTAGGGCTAGCTACGCTTAACTTTGGCATAGCTTACCAGGAATGGGGTACTGTCATCGGTTGGAGTGCGGGCATAGCGATGGCTCTGCTGCTGTTTGGTTCGGTGTTGTTACACGAGTTGGGTCACAGTTTGGCAGCGCAATCGCAAGGCATTAGAGTTAATTCAATTACTCTGTTTATGTTTGGCGGTGTTGCGGCTATCGAAGAAGAATCTAAAACGCCAGGAAAAGCCTTTCAAGTGGCGATCGCTGGGCCTTTAGTGAGTATCGCTCTATTTTTGCTATTTAGTCTGGCAACTAATATCACCCCCGAATCTAGCCCCCTCACGGCAATGGTGACAGATTTGGCGAGAATTAATTTAGTTGTTGCCCTATTTAACCTCATTCCTGGCTTACCTCTAGATGGTGGACAAGTTTTCAAAGCCGCCCTGTGGAAAATCACAGGTAACCGCTTTCAAGCTGTACACTGGGCTGCGAAGTCTGGGCAAATTTTAGGTTATAGTGCGATCGCTTTAGGATTAGCTGTAGATTTCTTCACCAGAGAGTTAATTACTGGTTTGTGGATTGCTTTAATCGGTTGGTTTGCTGTGCGTAATGCTAACAGCTATGACCGCGTAACCACATTACAAGAAACTTTACTGAAGGTAGTAGCCGGCGATGCGATGACTCGTGACTTTCGCGTAGTCGATGCTGACCAAACGTTACGGGCTTTTGCCGATTCCTTCTTATTGGATACCAACGCCCCAAGTATTTACTTTGCGGTTTCTGATGGGCGTTACCGGGGTATGGTGGCGATCGACGATTTACGCTTAGTAGAACGAAGTGAGTGGGAAAACCAAACTCTGCAAAGCATTGTGCATCCTTTGACAGAAATTCCTACTATAACTGAATCGATTTCTTTAGCTGAGGTCATAAATAAGCTAGAAAATGAGCAATTACCTCGAATTACCGTGCTTTCGCCGGCGGGTACAGTCGCAGGTGTAATTGACCGGGGGGATATTGTCCGGGAATTAGCCCAAAAGTTAAATTTACGCATTACCGATGAGGAAATTAAGCGTATTAAAGAAGATGGTAGCTATCCGCCAGGGCTACAATTGGGAGCAATTGCCAAGTCAGCTACAAATTAATTAAATTGGGGAGTTTTAAGAGAATACAGAACCTCACCCCCAACCCCTCTCCTTAGTAAGGCTATCGTGTACACACAAGTCCTTCCTGTCTGCGTTTGAGCCTGTTTTGCCCCCTAAATCCCCCAAGTTTGGGGGACTTTGAAAATTCTTGTTCCCCCAGAATTGGGGGTTAGGGGGCGATTCGATCACTTGTGTGTACACCGTAGCCTTAGTAAGGAGAGGGGAGACTTTGATGCAAGTCAATTACGAATTACGAATTACGAATTACGAATTACGAATTATTTTCTCAAGTTTCCCCGTTGAACAATTGTTTTAAAGTTTCTGGGAGGTTGGTGATTTCTTGGATGAGGTCATCGGGGCTAAAGCCAAACATATTTAAAATAACGATAATCACAAAAATAGCGATCGCACTACTCAGAAATGTCTTGAATACTTTGAGAAAAGCTCGGAAGATGATCAAGGCGACTATTAAGGCCGCAATGAGAATGATTATATTAGTTGGCATAAGTCAGTCTGAATAAGTGTAAATTTTTTAGCTGTGGATAGAAGCGATCGCGATCGCCACATCCTCACGAGTTCCCCCTACTGCTAAAATTGTCCTGACCATCAAATCTAGAGAAACTGAAGGATCTCCGGCTTCCATCTTAGCTACACGCGATTGACTGGAATTAATTCTCTTAGCCAAGTTGGCTTGAGAAAGCTGGTTTTTTAAACGCAGTTCCTTCAAATATCTACTTAAAGATAGTTTCATCTCAATAAAAGCTACTTCTTCAGGTAAAAGTTCTAGAAAGTCAGCCGCATCTCCAACACGCCAACCAGCTGCTTCCAAACGTTGACGCTTTTCTATATCCATATATTTTCTTTTTATTTTTATTGGATATATTTGTGTTTTTATTTTATATCAAATCTGACATAAAAGTATTGTATCAGCAATATGATGGCGATCGCACAAAAAGCAGATCAAGTTGCGTTACGCTTCTTCAGACATTTGCCAAAATTTCATCCCATTCAGACTGGGAGAGGGGTTGTACTTCTATCTGCATCGCAAAACAATCACCAGCTGCGGTCATCAAAGCCGCAATAATCTGGTCTAAACTGAAATTTTCGGGTAGTTGTATAGTCGTAAAAGATTCTGCACCAAAGACTTGAGTAAATAATTCTGCATCAGGCTGTAAACGCATAGAACCATGTTGCAAAATCACCTCACCCCGTCGCAATTGGGCGCTACCAATGAGTTTACCTCCATCTGGCAACACTAAATCTGCACTTGTAGCTGTACCAAAACAATTGGGATTGTGGATATAGCCCCGCCCAGCTTTACCGTAGCTCAATTCCACGCCAAGCGATCGCCATCCTTGAATTAAAAACTCACAAATTTTTTCATATATCTGGAAGCGGTTACCAGGTATTCCCGAAGTAACCACAGCATAAGTTAAATCACCTTGATGTAGCACCGCCCTACCGCCAGTAGGACGACGTACCAAATCTAGTTTTTGTCCTCGCCAAATCAAATTCGTCCAAAATTCCGGGTATTGGCGTTGATGATAGCCCAGAGAAATTGCAGGTGGCGACCAAGTGTAAAATCGCAGAGTTGGGGGATGCTTTCCAGATTTGTGCTGTTCTAACAACCATCTGTCAATCGCCATCTGCACATCCCCAGAGGCTTCTAGCAAAGGAATCAGTCGCCAAACCTGCTTACCATCAATGTCTTCAATTGGGTTCAACACTAATATTTAGAAGGGTGCAAGCAATACAATTTGAATCACTTCTCAGACTTTAGCCTGCGGTCTACTAATTAAGCAGCACCATACTGAGATTGTAAAATTTCATCGTTGTCATCAGCAATGGTGGCGACAATGGTAATCAGCCGTGAGACTTCCGCCGGAGATAATTCTTCGAGAGTGCGGGTTGATATCACAACCACCCGATTTTCAATAATCCCAAAACGGGCTTCTAAAGTCTTGGAGCAGTTCATTTCCAAAAGGTGTCGCATCAAATTGAGTTCATCTTTGGCTGGTAAGCTTAACACCGTAGACCACACCGTTATCGTATCTTCATCGCTTGTGCCGGTCAGTTTAACAAAAACTTCCACACTTCCGTACTTAAATTTCCAGAGATAACCATCATCTGGGCTGTGGCTCACCATTGCGCTATCATCTTGTTCTAGAGAGTCGATGACATTTTCGATTACTTCTACATGGTTGACGCTCACGGTCTCTCCTGGGAGTTCATGAGTAGGTAGGGTTTCTTGGTAGTTTGTCATACAGATTTTTTTCCCGATTTGGTTAGTCTTTCACCTACACATACTTTATCGCCTGTGGGCAAGGTTAGTTGTAGCTGCTGGGGAGAATATTTTGATCCTGATGATTGCCGTCATAAATATTACAATTTATTTTGCCAAAAATTATGAAATAGTATAGTTTAAAATCTAACGCTGACAAGGATGCGTGAGCCTATGTCCTCTTTATCTCAAACTGTGCCAAGTCGTGATGTCCGTCAATTGGGTATTAACCTCAATCACTGGTATGTGGTTGCACGGAGTAGTGAAGTGACCAATAAGCCGATAAATGTGGTAATTTGGCAGCAGGCGATGGCACTATATCGAGACAGTGCAGGTACAATTCACGCCCTGGAAGACCGTTGTCCCCATCGCCAAGTTAAACTCAGCCACGGACAGGTAATTGGGAACGAATTAGAATGTGCATATCACGGTTGGCGCTTCAATTCTTCCGGTGAATGTGCAGCGGTTCCCTACTTAGCAGAAAATCAGAAATTACCCACTTGTCAGCTTCGCCATTACCCAGTCAAAGAACAAGATGGTTTTATTTGGTTATTTCCTGGAAATGCCGAACCAACTATAGAACCTCTGGGTTTACCAGAATGGGAACATCTCAATTATATTGCCACAGTTTCAGTGATTAATACTCAAGCCCATTATTCTTATTTAATTGAGAATTTAATGGATATGTATCATGGACATTTACATCAAGACTTGCAAGCTTGGGCAGAAGCATCATTACAAGATATTGACGAAGATAATCATCGTGTAGATGCTCATTATATCGCCCAAAGTTATTACAAAATCGATAAGATTTGGTCAATATCGCAGTTATTTTTTCCCGCTTTGAGGCGATTACATCCTGAACCCTTGGATGTGAGTTATGTTTATCCCCATTGGGTTTCTACCTTGGGTCAAGATTTTAAAATTTATTGTTTATTGTGTCCAATAAGTGAAACAGAAACCAAGGCGTATTTAATTCATTTTACATCATTAAATTCCTTTTGGAGATTACACAAATTGCCTGTGTGGTTTCGGCGATTTATTAAAAATAGTTTATTTGGTGCAGCGCAAAAGTTACTTGATGGTTTGGTAGTTCAAGATGTCGAGATGATAGAGGAAGAACAGCAAGCGTATTTGCAGAATCCCCAACGGCGAAATTATGAGTTAAATCGGGCTTTGGTAAGTGTGCAACATTTGATGCGAACTCAGGTAGAACAGGAGTAATTCCTCATGAGATTATGGAAGCAAAACCAAGGGAGATTCGGCGTTACATTACAGCTAATACCAATTTAATATAAAGATGCATAAATAGAATTTAACCAGAAATCCAGTTCCCCTCCTCGCTTGCGGGGAGGGGTTAGGGGTGGGGTCGAAATAATATGCAGCCTCACAAATAATTGGTATAACGGCAAAATTCCTTTCGCAGAATGGCTGGATGGGCTGCGAGATAGGAGAGCTAAAGCTAAAATTAAGGAGAGGCTAAAACGAGTTAGTCTTGGTAATCTGGGAGATTATAAGTCAGTAGGAGAGGGTGTTTTTGAACTCAGGATTAATTATGGTTCTGGCTACCGAGTCTACTTTGGACAAATAGGGACAACAATTGTGCTTCTGCTATTGGGTGGAGATAAAAGCAGTCAAGAAAAAGATATTTGTCAAGCACAGGAGTATTGGGCAGAATATGAAGAAAGTGAAAATGCCGACCAGTGATAGCTACCAGGACTATTTAATTGAATCTCTTCAAGACCCTGAAGAGGCGGCTGCTTATATTGAGGCAATATTAGAAGCAGAAAATCCTGAGACTGGACTGTTAACCTCAGCCTTAAAAGATGTCATTGATGCACAGTTGAAGATGAACAATCTTTCTGCACAAGCAAAACTGAAGTGGGAAGAATTAAATCAGATGCTGTTAAAGAGTAGTGGGGCTGAAATATACAGTTTGGTAGGTTTATTAGATGCTTTGGGATTTAAACTAGAGGTCAGAGATAAATCATGAGGCTGAAGGTTCATCTCTATAAACTATTTGCTGATCAGCAAACATTTAAATTACCTCAAAATCAGGATTATTCATGATGACAAAAACTCTATAGGAATCCGGTTTGATTTATGAAAAAATTAAATATTGTAGGGTGCGTTAGGATGAAATCCGTAACGCACCATCATTAAAGCTTTGGTGCGTTACGCTACCGCTAACACACCCTACGTGGCTGGAAACCGTGACAATGATGCAACTGGCAGAAACTGGATTTCAGGAATGGAACGACCCAGAGGAAGATATTTATAATGACAGAATCGGGGAGACTGTGAAATAAATAAATTTTGTATATGAAAGCGAAAAAGCCGAAAACTAACGTATTAAACCAGCACGTTGAAAGATAGTATGGGGAGTAATTTCTAATTCTGGTAATGCTTCATGACTAATGATTTGATTATCTCGAAATGTGAGAGGAAGAGAAGATGCTGTAAACAGAGTGATAGTTTGAGATATTGTATCTACTATCCAAACTAGAGAAATCCCAGCTTGAAGATAATCAGTAGCTTTTTCGATCATGTCTCCAAAAGTTTGACCAGGAGAAATAATTTCGATAACTAATTCTGGTATAACAGGACAAGCTTCATCTTTAAGCCAGTCAGCAGGAAGACGGTTATAAGAAATGTATGTTAAATCAGGGACAGGTATCCAATTTTCTTGATTTCTTGTTAATTTTATCCCCCATTCCACGACAACGCGACCTTTTTCTTGCGCCCATGTGGATAATAGGATAAATAATGCTCCTGTGGTTGCGCCATGAAAAAATTTAGGAGACATTTGCTCATTTTTATATTTCGGTACAGCTTCACCGTCAACAAACTCATAAGCAAGTTCACTTTCGGGAAGTGCAAGAAATTCGTCGAGAGTGAGTTTGGTTTTTAGTTGAGTCATGGTTAGTTTTGGTGGGTTCAATATTCCCGACTTCTATGATAACTAAAGTTCGGTTTATACCCGGATTTCTCACAGTTTCCGTCCCCGTTAGGGGAAGAGGTTATGGAAAGTTGGCGTACGCCCACTGCCCAACCGTCGCAGTTTGCAAGTTTCCATCCCCGTTAGGGGAAGAGGTTATGGAAAGCGAAATCGCTAACAAAGCGGTTGCAACTGGTGGAAACGCGTTTCCATCCCCGTTAGGGGAAGAGTTTATGGAAAGGTTCGCCTGAAAGAGTTGAAGAGCTATTCTTCTTAGTGTTTCCATCCCCGTTAGGGGAAGAGTTTATGGAAAGTGAACCCCACCCCAGCCTGAAAGGAAACAATGTGTTTCCATCCCCGTTAGGGGAAGAGTTTATGGAAAGAAGAAACGCCAGTTCTTTGAATGGCAAGACTCGCCTACAGTTTCCATCCCCGTTAGGGGAAGAGTTTATGGAAAGCATCGTAAAAGGAAATGTTGGTGTTTTGGTAGAAACGTTTCCATCCCCGTTAGGGGAAGAGTTTATGGAAAGTTTGACCTGGGTAAAAGATATATAACTTGCAGTTGTAGTTTCCATCCCCGTTAGGGGAAGAGTTTATGGAAAGAGTTTCGTAACATTGAATTTGGAATGAAGTTCGATAGTGTTTCCATCCCCGTTAGGGGAAGAGTTTATGGAAAGGTTTCCATTTCCCAAACAAACTAGCACCGAAGGTGGTTTCCATCCCCGTTAGGGGAAGAGTTTATGGAAAGTCATCCGGTGGAACCTGGGAAATTCACACTTTCGTTTCCATCCCCGTTAGGGGAAGAGTTTATGGAAAGTCGATACGGTGGAGCTGGTTAAGTCATTGCCTCCAAAGTTTCCATCCCCGTTAGGGGAAGAGGTTATGGAAAGACAAAAGGTAATTATCCATGGGTAGACAAAACCGAAACGTTTCCATCCCCGTTAGGGGAAGAGGTTATGGAAAGCATCTGATTAATTTATTAAATCCAGTGAGTAACAACGTTTCCATCCCCGTTAGGGGAAGAGGTTATGGAAAGATGTCAGTATTTAGAGATGACAATCAGCGTAAAAGAATGGTTTCCATCCCCGTTAGGGGAAGAGGTTATGGAAAGACAATCACTGGTTGAAGACAATTCAGGAGGTCGAGAAAGTTTCCATCCCCGTTAGGGGAAGAGGTTATGGAAAGTGGAGGAAGAGAAGTCGTTCCTCAAGGAGCTTTAAAGTTTCCATCCCCGTTAGGGGAAGAGGTTATGGAAAGAAAGAAGGTGTACCTATGAGTCTTAACAGAAAGTTTCCATCCCCGTTAGGGGAAGAGGTTATGGAAAGTAACATGACTATATATACTTACAAGTGTAGTGATTGTGTTTCCATCCCCGTTAGGGGAAGAGGTTATGGAAAGAATTACTCCAAATATGGAAACCCAAGGTAATCAACTGTTTCCATCCCCGTTAGGGGAAGAGGTTATGGAAAGATTATGTAAATCCTTCAGGTATGGCGCCAGAAGTGTTAGCGTTTCCATCCCCGTTAGGGGAAGAGGTTATGGAAAGAGTTCACTTCTGGAAGCCTTGCTAGGAGAGGGTTTGAGATACCCGAATCGACACCAGTTTTTGCAGTGTCAATAACTCCCAAAAAATTCTCAATAACTCGTGAACTTTACAGGCTGGAAAGCTTACTGTGCAAGCAATCGACACCAGTTAACGAAATTATGCGGTTTTCAAGGTTCGGGGGAGTGGTGTCGATGAGTTTTAACTCACCTGATAAAATGTAAAATATATTACCTGAAATTGTCAAGTTGTCTTCTGCAACTATTTAGGCGATAAGGACTAGATTACAGTCTGAACCTAGTACCGCAAGGCGGAAGTTAAAAGTCAAAAGTCAAAAGTCAAAAAGCTTATAAAATGGGCTTTTCATGGATTTTGAATGGTCTGTTTATTTACGCCAACTTGTACTAGATAATTGACGTGAGGTACAAGCAGTAATAATTAAACGCAGATGGACGCAGATAAACGCAGATAATTTTTTACTTTACTAGACTAGGAAATGCTATACCTTTTTTTTCTTCCTACCTTTGCGCCTACCCTACGGGAACGTTTTCAACGAATGCGCCTTTGCGCGAACCTAATTCATATTTAAAATCAGCAACGCCAGATAATTAACCCATATCATCACCCTTATGCCTCAGACAAGGCAGAATAAAGATAGTAAGAGTGCTAAACTTCCATGAGTTATTGCCTAAATTCCCATTGTCCCCAGCCGGAAAATGCTGATGATGTCAAGTTTTGCTTGAGTTGTGGTTCCAAGTTACTGCTGAAAGAACGCTACCGCGCCATTAAACCTATCGGACAAGGTGGTTTTGGTAAAACCTTTTTGGCGGTGGATGAGGATAAACCTTCTAAACCGCCCTGCGTGATTAAGCAATTTTACCCCCAAGCCCAAGGTACTAACTCTGTGCAGAAGGCTGTGGAGTTATTTACTCTAGAAGCTGTGCAGTTAGATGATTTGGGACAACATCCCCAAATTCCTGCACTTCTGGCGTATTTTACCCAAGATGACAGACAGTATCTGGTACAGGAATTTATCGATGGGCAGAATTTAGCTGAGGAATTGGCGCAAAATGGGGCTTTTAATGAAGCGCAGATATGGCAATTACTGAATGATTTATTGCCGGTGTTACAATTTTGCCATTCTAGAGGTGTGATTCATCGGGATATTAAGCCGGAAAATATTTTACGCGATCGCCATGCTAAATTAGTCTTGGTCGATTTTGGTGCTTCCAAGTCTACCACTGGCACGGCTTTAAATCAAACAGGCACAAGTATTGGGACTCCGGAATATGTCGCCCCGGAACAAATGAGGGGTAGGGCGATTTTTGCCAGCGATATCTATAGTTTAGGCGCTACTTGTATTCGTTTATTAACTGCGCGATCGCCTTTCGATTCCTATGATATTAATCATGATACTTGGATTTGGCAGCAACTCCTCCAAACTCCCCTCAGTCCTGGGTTAAATCGCATCCTGGAAAAGATGCTAGTCAGTATCCCTGTTCGCCGTTATCAAACAGCAGATGCAGTCCTCAAAGATTTAAATCAATCGCCAGCAGTCGCCACTCCAGCGCCCACCGCAAAACCTAAATCAACACCTACTTTTGTGAGTAAATCTTCTAGTCAACCTGATTTGGAACTGGAAGAATTGAAAACTCATTTTTTGGGTGGTGGTAAACCTCAAGCAAATCCCGCACAACCACCAAAACCAATTTCTCCGCCTGCTAATAACATCTCAGAAGATAAAGAGTTAGAAGAGTTAAAAGCTAAATACAATTCACCAAATCAATAGTTACATGAATTTTTTTCTCACGCAGAGGCGCAGAGACGCAAGAGAAGAAATATGAGGAATAAGCTAGTAAAATTAAAGTAGGTTTCTTCAGCTTCTATTGCAATTGTAAATTTTAATTCTGCTGATAGAAGCCCGACTCGCATAAAAGCGAGTAATCTGGGAAAATCAAGTCTGTCTATCTGCTAGGTAATTTGCAATCAGTATAATGATACAGAGTCAGTCGGAAGTCAAGCGTGTAGAAGAACTGCGCCAGTTGTTGCAACAAGCTAGCTATGCTTATTATGTCCTAGATGCACCAATGATGGAAGATGCTGTCTATGACCAGCTTTATCGAGAATTACAAGAATTAGAAACTCAGTATTCGGAATTAATCACACCGGATAGTCCTACTCAGCGCGTGGGTGAGAAACCAGCTACACATTTCACTTCGGTACGCCATAATATTCCCCTCTATAGTCTGGAAAATGCTTTTAATATTCAGGAATTGCAAGCATGGGATCAGCGTTGGCGGCGACAAACACCGAAAATAGAGGCGGTGGAATATGTTTCTGAACTGAAAATTGATGGTTCGGCTTTGGCTTTGACTTATGAAAATGGGATTTTAGTCAGAGGTGTCACGAGGGGTGATGGGGTAGTCGGTGAAGATATTACCCAAAATGTGCGGACAATTCGTTCAATTCCCTTGCGGTTGAATTTCGCTGGTGCAAAAAGCTTAGGAAAGGTAGAAGTCCGCGGTGAGGTGTTTTTACCGTTGGAAGTGTTTAAACAAATTAATGCAGAACGACAAAAAGCGGGTGAAAATTTGTTTGCTAATCCCCGCAATGCCACAGCTGGTACACTTAGACAATTAGACCCCCGCATTGTCGCCCGGCGACGGTTGGATTTCTTTGCTTACACTTTGCACATTTCTGGGATGGATGATGCAGGTATTAGCAATACTCAATGGGAAGCTTTGGAGTTATTGTCAAAAATGGGTTTTCCCGTTAACCCCAATCACAAACTCTGTGGTTCCATTGCCGAAGTAACAGAATATTATCAATATTGGGATACCTCCCGGCTGAATTTACCCTACATGACTGATGGGGTGGTGGTGAAATTAAATCCTTTCAAGTTGCAAGAACAGCTAGGTTTTACGCAGAAGTTCCCCCGATGGGCGATCGCTTTGAAGTACCCAGCTGAGGAAGCGCCTACACGGGTGGAAAATATCTCTGTGAATGTGGGACGCACTGGGGCGTTAACTCCTTTGGCTGAGATGCGTCCTGTACAATTAGCCGGAACGACTGTTTCTCGCGCTACTTTACATAATAGCGATCGCATCCTGCAATTAGATATCCGCATCGGTGATACGGTGATTGTTCGCAAAGCTGGGGAAATTATCCCGGAAGTGGTGCGGGTATTAACAGAACTGCGTCCAGCAGATACCCAACCCTTTGAAATGCCCACCCATTGTCCAGTCTGCGGTCAACCAGTGGTAAGAGAATCAGGTGAGGCGGTGACTCGCTGCGTTAATGCTTCCTGTGCGGCGATTCTCAGAGGAGAAATTGAACATTGGGTAAGTCGGGATGCTTTAGATATTAAAGGTATGGGGGAAAAGCTGGTACATCAACTTGTAGATAGAGAGTTGGTGCATTCTGTTGCTGATTTATATGATTTGACAACAGAGAGATTATGTGCATTGGAAAGGATGGGACAAAAATCAGCCCAAAAATTGATCGATGCGATCGCCCAATCAAAAAACCAACCTTGGTCTAGGGTATTGTATGGTTTAGGCATCCGTCACGTTGGCAGTGTCAATGCTCAATTATTAACTCAGAAATATCCCACAGTAGAACAGTTAGCGACCGCCAAGCAATCAGATATTGCCGGTATTTACGGTATTGGTGCGGAAATTGCTCAATCTGTATATCAGTGGTTTCGTATTGACGCGAATCAAGTTTTGATTGAACGTCTCCAAGGCGCAGGATTAGAATTGGCTGCTAATGAAGAAACTAACACAGTTGCTGAGGGTAATCAAAAGTTAGCTGGTAAAACTTTTGTGATTACTGGTACTCTTCCAACTTTATCACGGGATGACGCTAAAGCTTTAATTCAAAAAGCTGGGGGTAAAGTAACTAATTCAGTGAGTAAAAAAACTGATTATTTACTATTAGGTGAAGATGCGGGTTCTAAGTTAGAGAAGGCGCAAAGTTTGGGAATTACTCAGTTGAGTCAGGCGCTATTGTTGGAGATGTTGTCAGAGTAACGAACCGCAGAGGCGCAGAGGACGCGGAGAGAAGATATCGCGTCTGTATGTACGTTGCAAGTAAATGAACTACACATTCTAATATTATAAATCTTGTGGGGTGGGCATCTTTGCCCGCCCTTGTGTACCTCATTCAGATGAGATGTGCTGTATAAGGGAATATTTAATTAACCACAGATGAACATAGATGAACATACCTAAATTTAAATACAGCACTCTTACCCATATAGAGGATATTCAGCAACTGGGATCTATCCTTGAGCAATGTTTTATCATGTCTTCTGGTGATAGCGAAATCTACATGAAGCGCCTTGGTGTGGAGAAGTTTCGCGTTATCCATCAAGACCAGCAAGTTGTCGGTGGACTAGGAATTATCCCGATGGGTCAGTGGTGGTATGGTCAGTGTGTCCCGATGACTGGAATCGCTGCGGTGGGTATTGCTCCAGAATATCGTGGCAGTGGCGCTGCGATCGCATTAATCAAAAATACTCTTCAGGAGCTTGAACAGCAGGAAGTTCCGATTTCGGTGCTTTATCCCGCAACTCAACGTCTTTATCGCAAAGCTGGATACGAACAAGCGGGAAGTTATTGCACTTGGGAAATTTCTACTGACAACATCCAGGTAAAAGAACCATCTTTACTTTTACAACCTGTAGATCCAAAAAATCATCTCATATTTCACGACTTATATCAGCAGCAAGCAAAACTCACTCATGGTTATTTGAACCGACATTCAGCAATTTGGCAAGGATTAACTCAACCAGATGGTCAAGAAACAGTTTATGGTTATTTGATTGGTGACCAAGACCAACCCCAAGGCTACATCATCTGTACTCAAGAACGCACTCAGAATGGCACAATGTTACGGGTGAGAGATTGGACAATGCTCACAAATGCATCTGTAAAAACTTTTTGGGCTTTTATTGCCAATCATCGCTCCCAAATTGACCAGGTGCAATGGAAGAGTGCTGTAGTTGATTCTCTGACATTGCTGCTACCAGAGCAAACTGCCAAAATTACCCGTAATGACCGCTGGATGCTGCGGATAACAAATTTGGTCAAAGCCTTAGAAATGCGGGGTTATCCACCAGGAGTCTCAGCTGAACTACACCTGCAAGTTAAAGATGAGTTGCTAACTGCCAATAATGGTAAATTTATCTTATCTGTGGCTGATGGACGTGGTGAAGTTACCAAAGGCGGCAAAGGTGAGTTGCAGTTAGACATTGGCGGATTAGCACCTCTATATACCAGCCTTTTTACTCCCCAACAATTACAGCTAACAGGAAAACTCCATGCTACAGAAACATCTCTATTAGCAGCCACACAAATATTTGCCGCCCCCTCTCCTGGGATGGTTGATTTCTTCTAATATTATTACGAATTACGTTAGCGGAGCGGGGCGTTAGCCCATTACGAATTACGAATTACGAATTACAAATTATGCATCATAGTTCCGGTCGCTGGCGTTTGGGTTTAGCATTATCGCTGTTGACGGTTTTTTTGTGGGGAATTTTACCGATTGCGCTGGCAGTAAGTTTACAAGTTATTGATGTCTATACGATTATTTGGTTTCGCTTTTTGGTGTCATTTGCGCTACTAGCTGCGTTTTTAGGAATGCGGGGTAAATTACCTAACTTACCACAATTGCGTTCTAGTTCGGGGAAATTATTAGCGATCGCCACTTTATTTTTAGCATTCAATTACTTCCTATTTATGCAAGGTCTAGCCTTAACATCACCCGCTAACGCTGAAGTTTTAATTCAATTAGCGCCCCTGTTATTAAGTTTCGGTGGTTTAGTGATTTTTCAAGAACGTTATACACTGCGTCAATGGATTGGTGTCAGTATACTCATCTCTGGTTATATTGTATTTTTTCGTGAACAACTCGAAAATTTAATTACAGCCCAGACTACTTATGTTTTCGGTAGTGGTTTGATTGTCTTCAGCGCCGCAGCTTGGGCTATTTATGCCTTGTCCCAAAAGCAATTATTACAATCTTTATCTTCCACTAACATCATGCTGATTATTTACGGCGGATGTGCTTTATTATTCACCCCATTTGCTCAACCTCAAGTCATTTTGACATTGAATAGTTTCCATTTAGGAATCTTGCTATTTTGTGCTTTTAATACTCTAATTGCCTATGGTGCTTTTGCCGAATCATTAGAACATTGGGAAGCATCAAAAGTAAGTGCAGTATTAGCTTTAGCTCCTATTATTACTTTAACTTCAATTGCCCTAGTATCCGTAATCTCCCCTTCTCTAATTCCTACAGAACACTTAAGTTTAATTGGCATATTAGGCGCATCTTTAGTCGTAACTGGTTCAGTAGCAATCACGTTGGGAAAAGCTAATTGATTATCTTCAAATTTACATTAAAATACTGAGGTGGGCAAAATTTTTATTTGTTATCATTTCATAATGGGTGACAAATGAGAATCTACAAGTTTTGGATACATTACTAATACGATTCCTGGATGAATATGCACATAATTAAACTGCGGTTGAATACACAGTTACTTCAGATACAGCCCTTTACAAGTAAATGAATTACACGGTAACTGAAGCTCGCCAAAGTACACTCAAGCCAAATCATGCTCCCATAGTAGCTACTCAGATAAAATCTGCTGTAAAATTGGGATATAGCATTTCCTAGTCTAAGACAGTACAAAATTATCTGCGTTTATCTGCGTCCATCTGCGTTTAATTATTACTGTTAATACCTCACTTGAATGGAAATTGCTATGGTGAATCTTTGACAAAGTGAAACTTGGCTCTACCTATGTATGTTAATCATATTTAAAGTTTCAGTTTGTCATCAAGATAAATCCCGAAAAGTCTCTAAAACGAAGGTAAATAATATTAAGTTAATTTTCCAGGGTGTCTAAATAACTACTACAGCCAACGCCTAGTGAAACAAGATCACCGAAACAGTTGAGCGATGAATAGTTTGTTGGATAATTGGACAAGCACCCTCAGAAGAAATTCGCTCTGGCTGGTTCTAGCAATACTGCTGTCAACATTTGGAATTAATATTTCTATGCTTGCAGCCGAGCGAATTTATACGACCTTTTCCGCCATAGAAACGTCGATTTCAGTCACGGCTTTAGAAAAATACGCCGAGGATGGCATAATTGCTCATGAATTAGCATTTTATCAGCAATATCTGCCACCAAAACAGTCTCAAGAATTGCAGGGAATTTTACTCACACCGGTGAAAGTGAGTCCAGTGGTGGTTTCTCAATTTCTCTACACACCTGAAGGCGAATTTCTGCTAAATCGCTTGGCGCAAGTGATTCAACCCGAATCTGGTCAAGCACAAGGCAGATTTCAGGCTTTAAGGTCAGCATTAATTTCCGCCTCTGCTGAACCAGGCGGTTTAACACTATTAAATCTGTTACGCAAATATCCCTATAGCAGTATTCATATTGATTTAAGGCGTAGCTTCACCATAGCTAAACAACTAGAAACAGTCATTAATCAGACTCAAGGCGCGATCGCCGCCGTGACAAAACAGTCTAATCTAGAAGCTGCTACCATCCCCAAACTGCGAAATTTTTTACCCTTAGCAGATTTACGTAGTCAGGGAAAGTTTCAATCGCAAAAACACACACTGAGATTTTTTGACTCCAAACGCGATCGCCTCTTGCTGACTGATGTTTACATTCCCCATGTCCAGAGTCCAGCACCTGTGATTGTGATTTCTCATGGTTTGGGTACAGACAGCAGCAACTTTGAATATTTAGCCACACATCTAGCTTCCCACGGATTAGCCGTAGTGGTTCCCAATCATCCGGGTAGCAGTGCGAAACAATTGCAAACATCATTGCATCAACAAACCAGTCAACTCATCGAACCAGATGAATTTATCGACCAACCTTTGGATATCAAATATGTCTTGAATCAACTGGAAAAGATTAACCAGTCTGATTCCCGGTTTGAGAGTCAGCTAAATCTGCAACAAGTGGGAGTCTTTGGTCAATCTTTAGGAGGTTACACAGCCTTAGCTTTGGTTGGCGCTCAAATTAACTTTCCCCAATTAGCACAAGACTGTACACCAAAGGCGCTGCAAAAATCCTGGAATATGTCTTTACTCTTCCAATGCAGTGCTTTAGCCTTGAATCCCAAATCCAGTCCAGAGTATAACTTGCAGGATAACAGAATCAAAGCGGCGATCGCAGTTAACCCCATTACTAGCTCCATTTTTGGGTCGGCTGGTTTAAGCCAAATCAAAACTCCTGTAATGATTATCGGTAGTAGTGATGATACTGTAGCACCCGCATTATACGAGCAAATTCAACCTTTTTCCTGGTTGACGACTTCCCAAAAGTACCTCGTTATGCTTTTAGGTGGAACCCACTTTTCTACCATTGGTGACGGAAACCCCGCCAGCCAGCAAATATCATTACCCACAGATTTAGTTGGCGATGCTTCCCAAGCACGATACTACATGAATGTTTTGAGTTTACCTTTCTTCAAAACTTATGTTGCCGGCAAGTCACAATACCTTCCCTATCTGAATGCAGCTTATACTAAAACTATTTCCCGTGCATCTCTAGGCTTGAGTCTCGTGAAATCCTTCAGCCAAACTGAATTAGCACAAGCCCTTGGTCGTAATTCCTTAAAACAACAGTCTGCCAACGCCATAGTAGATTTTGGCTTCTGGATGTTAGCTGTTGGTATTGCAATGCTACGTGGAACAATTTCTCTATGAGAGTTAAATAGATACAAAAATATAAAAAAACATAAATATTTGATCTCAAAAGCATATCCGCAAAATATAAGTAAAAAAGTCCAATAATATGTTTTTTTATGGTTATTTTTGGACTGATTTCCTAATTTGAGTTACCAACATAATCTGACGGTCATTCATATTCAATTGTTAAACTTGAGTTATTGAATATACTTTTTTTTGATCAATTGATTTTAAATACACTCGCCGCAGAGATTATACACACCTCGCGGAAGAACTCAATTATATGCCTACAGAAAACCTTCTGTTAGCTGCCTTACCCCGTGAAGTGTACGAGCAGCTCGACGAATATATGGAACAGGTCTCGCTGCCAGCAAACAAGATACTTCACCACCCCGGTGATACAATTGAGCAAGTCTATTTCCCTCTCAACTGCCTGATCTCGGTGACAATTACGATGAAAGATGGCAGCACAGTCGAAGCCGGAGTGATTGGTAACCGCGAGATGGTAGGAATCAACGCTTTCATGGGTGGGACTGAGACAACACAGACCGAGTACATTGTACAGGTGGCCGGTGATGCTGTGAAAATGAAGGCGGAGCCTCTGCGAAAGGAATTCGACCAAAACAAGCTGCTGCGGGACGTGATGTTAAAATACACGCAGGCTTTTATCGCCCAAATTTCGCAGAACGTCGCTTGTAACCGCCTCCATACTATACAAAAGCGCTTGGCTCGCTGGCTGCTGGAGTCCAGTGACCGTATTCAATCGGATGAACTCGACCTGTCCCAGGAATTTATCTCCCATATGCTGGGTGTGCGCCGCTCTGGTGTCACCGAGACTGCTCGCCACCTGCAAGAGAAAGGCCCGATCACATACAGCCGCAAGAAAATCAAAATCGTTGACCGGCAAGGATTGGAACAAGTTTCCTGCGAGTGTTATGAGACACTCAAAGATGAATACAACCGCTTGCTAAAGTTTAATCTTAGAGAAAACCGATGATTTTTTAATTCGTAATTCGGAATGAGAAAACTTTTAGGTGGGGGTTAAATTTATACTTGAAGTATGCTTGGCGGATGCGATGCCCGCTTGTTTGGAGTCATGCTTATTACTTTTATCTTCAGTAATATCACGTAGGAGCCATCGCCAGGCGATAAAATTGCCTTTAACGTCGCAAAGAGGTGCTACAGTTAGAGCCGCATCAAAAGGCTGACTGTGACGGGGCTGTATGCGGAATCTCCACTCCTGCACGTACTTAAACTCACTCTTTCCCAACTCGCTAAATTTCAAACGAAATTTCTGGCGGTCTTCTACTGAGATAAAACAGACTAGCAATTTGTTGACCAAAAATGGCTGTTGAAGATTGAAAAGTTTGCTAGCAGCACGATTGGCTTCGGCAATTTTTCCTTGTGTATCAGTGACTAAGTAAGCACTGGGCATAAACTCAAACAGGTCTTGGTAGCGCTGAAATTCTGTTCTGACTCGTGCTTGAGCGATCGCCAATTTTTGAGTTTGCTGGTATAGTTTCTCTGTAGCTATCTCTAGCATTTGCGCCCCCATTGCCAGTTCCGTCAGTAAATCAGATCCCGGCTGTAGTGCTGCGGTCTCATATTGGCATAAGTTAGCTAAACGTCCATGCAGTAACTTTACCTGCTGGACAAATGTCTCTAGATTCATTGTCAATAAATAGTAAAATCTACGCTTTCACTCCTGAATAAAAGGAGACTGCTGACATTTGTTTTTTACTTCACAGTAAAAGACTCAGCCGAAAAAGTCGGTACGATTCCGTACAAATTTATTTCGGGCTTTTTCAGGCTTTGCAATCAAAAGATATCCAAAATTTCTTTGTAGGATGAGCGTCAAAGCCCCTCCACCATTCAGTCCGGGGAAACAGCCAAAGCTCAAAAATCCCTAGATTCATCTTTGGACATCCCTAATTGATTAAAGTGGAATTATTCGTTAAATTACCAAATTTTACTGTGGAAGGTTTTCTTAACTTAAACAAACCCTTTGACTGGACATCTCACGACTGCGTGGCGCGGGTGCGAAAGCTCTTGCGCCTCAAACGTGTAGGACACGCCGGAACCTTAGACCCAGCCGCTACCGGAGTCTTACCCATCGCCCTGGGGAGAGCTACGAGATTATTACAATATCTGCCAGAAAACAAAGCCTACAAAGCCACTATCCGCTTAGGTGTGCAGACGACAACCGACGATTTGCAAGGAGAAATCATTAGTTCTCAACCTTGTCCAGAATTGAATTTTGCCGACGTGAAAACTGCAATGGCACAATTTAACGGCAAAATTGAGCAAATCCCCCCAATTTACAGCGCCATTCAAGTAGATGGAAAACGCCTCTACGACTTAGCACGCAGAGGGGAAATAGTAGAAGTTCCCAAACGCACAGTGGAGATTTTTCATACAGAGATTTTAGATTGGCGAGCCGGAGATTTTCCGGAATTGGATGTGGCGATCGCCTGTGGAAGTGGTACATATATTAGAGCGATCGCCCGTGACTTAGGCGCAACCCTCCAAACTGGTGGTACTCTCGCCGCCTTAATCCGCACAGCCAGTAGTGGTTTCAACCTCACAGATAGTCTCACCCTCACTGACTTAGAAACACAATTACAAGCAGGGACATTTCAACCCAGCGTTCTCGATATCGCCTTACAACATTTACCATCCGTGACATTACCCGCCATATCTGCTCAAAAATGGTGTCAGGGGCAAAAAATGCCACTAACTCTCGATTTTTCTGGGATAACCAGAGTTTACGACCAAGAAACTTGCCTTCTAGGTATAGGAAAACTCCAAGACGGTGTGCTAATCCCCACAACAGTATTGAAAAATTAATCCACAAGCATCCTGCTGAATTTCAGGGTTTTGAGCAATCATTGGATCATTTATTAAACTTCTATGCTTTGTCTCCCCTCCTCGCTTGCCTATCGTATACACACAAGTCCTTCCTGTCTGCGTTTGAGCCTGTTTTGCCCCCTAAATTTGGGGGACTTGGAAAATTCTTGTTCCCCCATAATTGGGGGTTAGGGGGCGATTCGATCACTTGTGTGTACACCGTAGCCTCGCTTGCGGGGAGGGGTTGGGGG
>NZ_CAWQOY010000172.1:0-20909 GCF_963896525.1 Nodularia sp. LEGE 04288 | reverse complement strand
CATGACCAATTGCATATGTGGTCACAAACGCTTCTGCCAACTTAGTCAGTGTAGAAATATCGCTGACATAGCCGCTGTAGGTGTCGGTGCTACCACCGGAGATGGAATCTACATCTTTGAGTTCATTGAGGAAACTTTCAGAATCTTGAAATAATTCAGCACCAGCATTGTTTAGTTCAGACAGAGTAATGTTTGCCATTTTATTTGCTCCTCAAGCATTTATGACGATAATTTTCAACTTGACTGGCTCTCTGAGATGATTAGTCAATAGATTAATCTCTGAAAAGCCATCTAGTAAAGCACGGCATCAATCAAGATATTGTTTCTCAGCTTTGAATAAGCCGATAATCATAGCTTATTTACTGTTGAATACCGTGCATAATTACTAGTTAAATGAAGCGGTGAAAGTCATTAGTATCCATAGCTGAATGACTTGGCTAAGTAGGTAACATGACCAATTGCATATGTGGTCACAAACGCTTCTGCCAACTTAGTCAGTGTAGAAATATCGCTGACATAGCCGCTGTAGGTGTCGGTGCTACCACCGGAGATGGAATCTACATCTTTGAGTTCATTAAGAAAACTTTCAGAATCTTGAAATAATTCAGCACCAGCGTTGTTTAGTTCAGACAGAGTAATGTTTGCCATTTTATTTGCTCCTCAAGCATTTGTGACGATAATTTTCAACTTGACTGGCTCTCTGAGATGATTAGTCAATAGATTCATCCCAAAAAAGCCATCTAGTAAAGCACGGCATCAATCAAGATATTATTTCTCAGCTTTGAAAAAGCCGATAATCACAGCTTATTTACTTTTGAATACCGTGCAGAATTACTAGTTACATGAAGTGATGAAAGTCATTAGTATCCATAGCTGAATGACTTGGCTAAGTAGGTAACATGACCAATTGCATATGTGGTCACAAACGCTTCTGCCAACTTAGTCAATGTAGACATATCGCTGACATAGCCGCTGTAGGTGTCAGTGCTACCACCGGAGATGGCATCTACATCTTTGAGTTCATTAAGAAAGCTTTCAGAATCTTGAAATAATTCAGCACCAGCATTGTTTAGTTCAGACAGAGTGATGTTT
This sequence comes from Nodularia sp. LEGE 04288, assembly GCF_963896525.1. Taxonomy (NCBI): domain Bacteria; kingdom Bacillati; phylum Cyanobacteriota; class Cyanophyceae; order Nostocales; family Nodulariaceae; genus Nodularia; species Nodularia sp. LEGE 04288. Next base: position 19,817 of record NZ_CAWQOY010000172.1, on the reverse strand, counting down.
GCCATATTATTTGCTCCTCAAGCATTTATTGCTTATAGATTTAAGTGGTTAACAATTAAGCACTGCTTGGCTTAGTTGTTACTGCTATTTTTATTCAGCTAATTCGGTAAAGTCAAGGACAAAAGCAGTTTTAAAAAGACATATAATCGTGCGTATTGTCTTAGCTGAATGGCAATTTAAGTCTGATAAATAGTTTGTTTTATATATGTGATTTGCCAATTACATATTAGTCTTAGCGGGAATAAAATTCTACTTCTTTTTCTCGAATTTTGATATTGTAAGTAGGTCAACATAATTAAACATAAAACCTTGACGATATATATCTCCGACTTCTTCGGGGATCTGGGTATGGGTAATTTTAAATATCTCTGCATTTCGGGTATTTCACAAAGCCAAATCTCATACAGCCTAAAAAGCAAGAATTTTGGCTTTCGGTAAAATAAGCTGGCTAAGAAAGTAATAATTACCAAATTTACTGAAAACACTAGCTTTGAGTACATCACCCAGCCTTTCCACAAGCACAAAGATTGGGTTTTATCTCTTAATTAAGGGCTAAAAGCATTTATTTTTGCATTCTGTCAGTTATCCTTGCTACAGAATTAAAATTTAGTTCATGTGTAAATACAAACAAGTAGCTTTATAGCAGCCTTGATACTTTAGTTACACAGCAAAAATAAAAATATGAATAAGAAACAGATTTTGGGTTGGATTGGTATAGGGGTTACTAGCTTTTTTCTGGCGATCGCCTTACCTTTGATTACACCCACTCCTTTAACAGCACAGTCAAACGTAAATTTACTGGTGTCTGCGGCTGCGAGTATGAAAGATGCACTAGAAGAAATTCAGCCCATCTACCAACAAAGTAAACCAAACGTCAATATCAAATATAACTTTGGGGCTTCTGGAGCATTACAACAACAGATTGAGCAGGGTGCGCCAGCCGATATCTTTATTTCTGCGGCTAGAAGACAAGTAGATGCACTGGAGCAAAAAGGACTTTTAGTTCCAGGTACTCGTACCAACCTAGCAAATAACCGCTTAGTCTTGATTGTGCCGAATAACAGCACAGGTATTAATAGCTTTTTCAATTTAGCAGATGCCAGAATTAGGAAAATTGCCGTAGGAGAACCCAGAAGCGTACCCGCAGGACAATACGCTGACCAAGTATTCAAGAAATTGGGAATTTTTGAGCAAATCAAATCTAAACTAGTTTTGGCTAACAACGTGCGTCAAGTGTTAGCAGCAGTAGAAAGCGGTAATGCCGATGCAGGTTTAGTTTACGCCACAGATGCCAAAATTTCTAACAAAGTTAAAGTTGTAGTTGCTGCTGATGAAAAATATCATTCGGCAATTGTTTATCCAATGGCAGTAATTAAAAGCAGTAAAAATATCCCTGCTGCCAAAGAATTTGTCAAATTTTTATCCAATAATCAAGCCAAAGCTGTATTAAAAAAATACGGTTTTATTGTGAGTTAATAGCATTTTTATTCTTGTCTTGGCGACCTTCTCCGAAAGGACTATCGTGTTCACACAAGTCCTGTCTGTCTGCGTTTGAGCCTGTTTTGCCCCCTAAATCCCCCGCCCCCGTGACCCCCAAGTTTGGGGGTAAAATGGGGGACTTTGAAAATTCTTGTTCCCCCATAATTGGGGGTTAGGGGGCGATTCGATCACTTGTGTGTACACCGTAGCCCTAAGTCACAGGAGAAGAACTAGCCGCTTCCTGTTCAGATTTAGCGGCTTCCAGTTGCTTGGTTTCGAGTTCAGCAGAACTTTTCACAGCCTGTTCGATTTGTTCAGCTTCCCGTTTAAACTCGCTTTGAAATTCATTAGAAGCTTCTTGAAAACCGCGCACTGCTTTGCCGACACTACGACCAATTTCTGGCAACTTCTTCGGGCCAAAGATTAACAATGCCACTACCACAATTAGACCCATTTCTGGCAGACCGATACCAAATACATTCATGCGCTTTCTCCTATAAATATACAATGCGGTCAAGCTAGGCTGTGGCGAATCGGAATGAAAACTCTCCTCATCTATACCATGCTGACTGATTTAAGGCTAACGTTTTTGGTATCAAACCCATAAAAAAACCCGGACAAGCCGGGTACAGGTTCGCTGTATTCAGTTAGCCGCCTAAACTGCGCCAATCAACCATTACGTCCTGAATCAACAGAGACTTATTGTAAACTTGCAGAATAATCAGCAGAAACACGAAAAATAAGAGCATAAAAATACCCATTACAGGCGTAGTACCCCAACCCGGAGCTACCTTACCGTACTCAGAGTTTAAAGGTTTCAGGATATCTCCTAACCTAGTTCGTTGTGCCATAGTTCCCCTAAGATTCAGTTACCAAAGCTTTTTTTCATCTTCTTGTAATATTCTACTATCATGGAGCGCCCGCCTGATGAATTGGGATCAGCAAAATAAATTGAGTCAGTGGCAGCGAAACAGATGTTAGAATATTTAAGCCAAAGCATACTTCGGCAAGCTCAGTACAAGCGTAATTGTGCTGAGTGGGGCAGAACCCCAAATAAAAACACTCATAATTAATCCCTCATTTATGGAACAGTTTATGGATATGGAACCCGCAGCATTTATTAGTATTTCCGTTGGCGTTGCCTTAATTGCCGTCACTGGTTTTGCCATCTATATGTCCTTCGGTCCTCCTAGCAAGCAGTTGGCAGACCCTTTTGAAGACCACGAAGACTAGGCCGCTACGCGGAATTCAAAAGTCAAAAGTCAAAAGTCAAAAGGCTTGGATTTGGAAATTTTTGTCCTGGTATGCCTATTTAGGGCTGGCTGTACTAGAGTCTGGGAAGAGTTTCCAGGCTGTTTACTTGGAAGGTAGAGATTTTTTTTGGCTGTATTGTTAAGTTTTGTTGCTCAGATGAGTTTTCTAACAAATCTACTTCATTCCCTAAATACAGCCCTAAATTACTCTGTAAAGATAATTCTGCGATTTCTCCGTGACATTCGTAACACCGCAGGATTAATTGCTGGGGGTTGTCCTCAGAGGGCTTGAAGGCCATTAAGATTAAATTTTCAGCTGATAAATTGAGAAAACTTACCCCTTCGCCAGTATTAATTGCTGTGGAGTGTATTCCTGGCTGAGTAGTCAGGGGATTAATAATTACTTGTAAGGGAATATTCAACTCATAACCACGCTTGACTGTGTTGGCTGCTTCCCAACTACCCGCGTGGGGATATAAGGCGTAGGTAAATTCATGAAAGCCTCTGTCAGTTTCTGGGTCAGGCCAGTTAGGACTGCGTAGTAGGGTGAGGCGTAGTTGATTGGGTTGGCTATCATAACCGTATTTACAATCATTGAGTAAACTCACACCGTAAATATCTGACTCTGTTTCTCCAGTTAAATCAGCCCAACGCAAAGCGGGAACTTCCCATTTAGCTTTTTCTGCGGGTGTCTGGGGTTTTGTGGGGCGACGAATTGCACCGCAAGGAATTTCATAAGTAGCAAAATCTGCTTCCACATTTAAAGGAAAAGCTGCTTTCACCATGACTTGATTTTCTTGCCAATTCACAGTAGAGGCAATTTTTAATATTGGTGAACCTGCTTGCAGAATATAATCTTGGCAAAATTCCGATTCACCTAATTGACGCACTACTCGGACACGACTTTGGACTAAGCCTTGTTCTAGCCATTGTATAGATTTTAGCTTTGTAGGTGGTAAAGGATGCTGGGCATAATTAGGATCAATATTCCAAGCATCCCAATATTGTCCGCTATCTTGGAAGGCTTGGAGTTGATTACCCGCACTAGTTAAAACTTCCCGTTGATGGGTTTTGTCAAACACACTGGCTAAATCTCCGGTGTCAGCATTGACTGTAACCCGCAGGAATTCATTTTCTAAAATCCAGTCTGAGGAAATGGGGAGTTGGGGAGTTGGGGAAATGGGGGAAATCCAAAATATCCGATAGCCCACTGATGGAATTTCCGCAGCGAGAAATAGCAGTTGGGATGATTGCGATAGTTGAGAGATAATTGGCTGTCCGGAAATATCGTGGACTTGCCATTGTGGGTGAGATGTGGGTAATGTGACAGATACGATCTCAGAACGCTGCCAATTGAGAGCATTGAAAATAAATATTGGTTGTGCTTGAGGATGCGGGGGTGGGGGTAGAATGATTTGAGATGCGATCGCTAATAATGATTCTTCTAATATCTTCGTTCCCACTTGTTCCACTTGCTGCCATTCTGGGAGTGCATCCTGATAAACTTGGGTAATGGAAGAACCAGGTAAAATATCGTGAAACTGGTTAAATAAGACCTGCTTCCAAGCTGTTTCGATATCGGCTTGGGGATATATCGCCCCACAGCTAACAGTGGCTAAAGTGGCAAATAATTCAGCTTGATACAATAAATCCTCACAACGTCGATTCCAGCGTTTTTGGTCGGCGTGGGTAGTATAGCAACCGCGATGGAATTCTAAATATAGTTCATCATTCCAGGTGGGAAATGACCTCTCCCCCAACCCCTCTCCTGCGAGGAGAGGGGAGATATTTTCATTTTCCTGGTCGGGAAGGGGGGCTAGGGGGGTTAGGTTTGCTTTATCCTTAATTTGCTGTAAATACTGTTCGGAAGTGGTAAATTCCAGGTCGGGGAAAACAGAAGACTTTTGCCAACGTCGGGCAGTTTCTAACATATCACGGGTGGGACCGCCGCCGTGGTCGCCGACACCGGGAAGCCAGAGAGAATCTTCAAAGCCGGTTTTGCTTTGCCATTCACAAGCGTATTCTGCCATTTTTACCGGGTCAATACCTTGACCGATGAGTGCAGACATCACACTAAAGATTTCACTGCCATCAGGCGATCGCCACCAAAAAGCCTCATAATCAAACTGGGTAGTATCATTCCACTTCAACTTCTGAGTCACAAAAAACTCAATTCCCGCATTCACAAAAAACTGCGGTAAAGTCGCACAAAAACCAAAAGTATCCGGTAACCAAGCCACAGCAGAAACTTTACCAAACTTAGCTTGGATATAGCGCTGACCATACAACAACTGACGCACAATCGACTCACCAGAAATTAAATTTAGTTCCGGTTCCACCCACATACCGCCCACAACTTCCCAACGTCCAGCCGCGACCTGTGCTTGAATTTCCCCAAACAAATCCGGACGATGTTCCTCAACCCAAGCATAAAGTGCCGGAGTCGAATGACAAAAAATCAACTCAGGAAACTCAGCCTGTAACTTCAGCACCGACTCAAAAGTATTTTGTGCAGCCTTCCAAGTATCACTCACAGGCCAAAGCCATGCTAAATCTAAATGAGCATGACCCAATAAATAGATTTTAGGATTTAAAACGCCGATAAACGCCGATAAACGCTGATAATTTTCCCGCAGGGTACGGTAATACTCTCTTCCCTCTTCCTCTGCGCCTCTGCGGTTCGTTACTCCCCTCAAACCCTCAGCCAATTCACCCAACCTTTCCGGCGCAAACTGGGTTAAAAAAACCTGTAACACAGCCAACTCATCAGCCAAAAAGCCCGGATCAGGACTATGATCATCATAAGACTCATAAACAAGGAGCGATCGCACCAAAGCACCATGATCATGCCCAGGACTGACCAAACGCAAAGCCACAACAAACTCCTCACCAGGAGTTACCCCTTGACTAAGCAGCACTCTTGGCGAACAATCAAATAAATCTCCCTCCAGCACTAACTCCCCATTCACGTAAATCTCAGCCAAATCTGCCCACCAAAGCAACACCAGCCGCAAAGACAAACCAGCCAAAGGATACCCCTGTAAATTTTGGGGAACCACAAATCTTTGCACCAACCAAAGCACCTTTCTGCCCCCTGTCCAAGCAATATGTTCCTTAGCATTTAGCTGAACAAGATGCCAATCAGACAAATCAGATGTGGAAATATCAGTAATATCGCCATCAGATTCCTGGTATAGCCAAAGAGATTGAACATTTACTTGACAAAAAGAGCGCAGTTGGTCAATAGTTGCCGAGATCAATTGAGATATAGGCAGAGTCATATTTTCGTTAAAATTATTGTTGGGCGGGAGTCTTACAACTAACAAATCACCATCATGTCTCCTGGTTCCTCTGGCCGTTATCAAAGCAGACTACTTAACTTTGTCCACCAGCAATCTCGGCGGTTGACAGAACAGTGGGATCACACCTACCGCCATTTGCAAGTTGCAACGAAGTGGGGTGTGGAACTATTACTTTACCCCGTATATCGATTATTGAATCCCACAGAATTAGCCGGTAAAACTCTAGAGGGACAAGAACCACAAACCAGGTTGAAATTACAACCCGAAACCCCTACAAATGTTGATACACCAATTCAACAAGTCCTAGAAGCAGTCAAAAGTTTACCCTCCGAGTCAGACACGGCTGAACCCGCCAAAAAATCTGCCCCTTTGAAGTTTGTGGGTATTTTGTGGTCAAAACTTTTGCGTCATCCCCCTAGCGAACCCTCAACCATTTCCGAAAATTCGCCATCAAATATCCAGCCATATTTGCCAGTCATGCGGGGAATTGCCACAAATTTGGTCAGCCGTAATTTGGTACTGGTCACCGCCGACAATGAAATTTTGGATATTTTGACACCCCAGCAACAGGCAAAATTAGCAGACAGGATTATGTCTGAAGTTGGTAACTACTGGCATTTTTGGCAGTTGGCTGAAAATAAACCACAGAGTAAATTACTCCCAAAAATTGACCGCATTTTAGCCAGACTCACGGGCAGAAGTTCAGTTAATATACCAGCATTGCCTGAAGGTACACCAAAAAAATTACTTAATACTCATAAATTCATAGCATTCTTAGACGCATCCATTGCTAACTGGGAAAGCACAGGTTTATTACCCCTGAAACAGCGCAGTCAGGAAATTATGCGAGTTGCCCAAACTCAGCTAAATATATTTGTTTATGGTAAAGAACAGGTAGCTGCTAGAGGACATATGGCAGTTAATGCTGATGGTTTAGAAACTCAAACATTAAATATTCCGGCTTTAATTGAAGCTGCGATTAATTACTTTTTTGGTGTGAGTAAAGATAAAAAATTTCAGCAGAGAAATAGTCAGGAACAATTACAATATAACTTACCCCATATTCGCAGTTTTCAGAATGAGGATTTAGCAAGAGATTCTTGGTTGAATTTCAGCGATTTGTTCGGTAACTCCCATACTCTTGCTGACAAACCAGTTTCATCTAAGAAGTCGGTTGAAAGTAAACCAAAAACCAAATCTGGTTGGTTGCAAAAGTCAAAATCCAGCCGTCAACTCACCCCGACTTCAAGAAATTCTGCAAAAGCCTCTGAAAACCTAAATTCCCAAGCCATCACTGAGAGTCGCCACAATAGTCAAATTGACTTACAACCTGACTGGATAGACGTTGAAGCAACTTTCATCGGCTATGATAAGCATCCTTTAGAGCAACTTCTAGAGTGGCTTGATCATGCTATACTTTGGCTTGAAGAAATTATTGTCAAAGTTTATCAGTTTTTCCAAAAGTTATGGCGCGGTAAGTGAGATTAAACTGACAAAGATTCAACAGTGACCAATAATCAGTTGCATTCGCAGCGTTTAAATACCTCACCAATTGGTGACAGGCGTTGATAGCGGGTTTGCATCACCAACCATACGCCTGATAACTGTTCAGTGATGAAATTTCGATGTCACAAATGGGCATGATAATTACTATAATAAATTCTTATGTTTCAAACTGGGATGTTTGAAGTTAATTTTTTTAGTACTATTGGTGGTTTTTTTGCGTGAAAATTATTGTCTACTGTAAATACTTCAATTTTAAAAATCCACTAGATAAACCGAAGCAGGAAACATTTGTGGTGAATTTATCGCAAATCCCCAAGGTTGGTGAAACAATTGTAGTTGAAAGAATATCCCCCCAAAAAGAGTTTGTAATTATTTTTGAGTACGTTGTGACAGCCGTACAGTTTAATGCTTCTAGGGAATTGGCTGATGCAGCGGATGCTCAAATTAATGCATCTTTGAACCACTGTTGGGAGGGAACATCAAATTTCAAAGTGAATAACTTTTTAGAGAAATAAGTAATTCATAGCATTTCCTAGTCTAATAAAGTACAAAACTATCCGCGTTTATCTGCGTCCATCTGCGTTTAATTATTACCACAAAAGATGATTGAGGAAATGACGGAAAAACTTAGGGCCTTTTGGTTCTTGATAGTTTGTGGGTAAGAGATTAAGCATGGCGTTTTGTACTACCTCCAAAGCTGTATCCACTTCCTGGCGCTTGATTCTAGAAGTTTGAGAAAAGTATAATGGCTCCCCAAAGCGCACAGTTAATTCTTTTCCTAAGTAAAGGTCATGAGTGCCAATGATTACGACTGGTATTATTGGTACACCAGCCCGTAAAGCATAAATCACAGTTCCTCGCTTCAGGGGGAGATGTAATTGACCTTCGGCGCTTCCCAAGCGTCCTTCGGGAAACAATACCAGTCCGTCTCCCTGGGACAAAATTCCCATGACAATGCGGTCTATTTGTCGCAGCGTCTGTACATCTCCCCCTGTGGGTACATTTTCCTCAATTGCTGTCGCTAGTTCCCGGAGGTCTTCTCGTCCGGCTTTAGCAGCTTCCATCACAGCTACTTCTTCTTTCCAAATCCGTTCTAATGGAATTACACCTCCTACTAAACGCAGGGTGAAACGTTTCCACAACTTGTTATAGAGGGTACGCGCATCACCTAGAACGTAGTAGTGAGGATGGGTGGGGAGTTCGCCCAGCAGTAGCAACGGATCGATATGGTGGAGATGGTTAGCAGCGAGAATGGCTGGTTTTTGAGGTATCCTGTCCAGGTTTTCGATTCGTACCCGAAAAAGAGCATGGATGAGCGATCGCAATACACAACGACGCACTATTGCATGAACTCTGGTTTCTGGATGTCCCTGACCTATAGCTTCCAGGCGCGGTAGAATTTCTGCTATTGTCTGGCGAACAGCGCGATCGCTAGCCGCAGCCACACCCTCTTTTACCCGCTGAATCGTTGTCGGAGTCAAAGTAGTATCCTTGTACTGATGGCTAGATGTCACCTCATCAGCTCGGTCTTCCGGAAAAGATTCGTTAGAAGAACTTTTGATAAAACCCTCTTTGAATTCATGAATAGATCATAATTGTTCATGGCACAATAGAGAATTAACCCCCAGTTAGAAGGTTTAAAGCATCAATTACTCGTATCATCTGCGACAGAGTTAAAGTTAGAGTTAGAACGATAATTACAAGATTGTATTTTAATTAGAGTAGTATATGAGTAAGGATTACAAAAAGTGCAAGTTCTAAAAAGAGCCATCAAACCACAAACCTATATATCGTTCCTTCACATCTACCCAACGACTTGGGGAACTGCTGGTGATATTTGTTTAGTCCGTAAATCTGTAGCTGATACCAGTGCATCCAAGTTCGTAGGACATAAACTCCAACTCGTAATTCCCAAAGGGATGGAGCGCAATGAATTGGCTGGCGTTCCGGTAATCAAAGTTGCGGGTCATGTCGGTGACGGACATCCTAAAGACCAGCACTCGGAATGGGAGGCTTATGAAGGTATAGATCGAGAAATAGCTCTGGCGGCGATGAAACCTTGGGGCTTTAAGTTAATTGAGTTTACCAATTAACCCCCAATCAAGGCAAAAATCAGGTTTTTAACCCGCCTGGGTGAGTTTTGCCTGTATAGCCCCGAATGACTGTCGCCTGGTGCAAAATACACCACATCTGATCTGAGTTAGGTACACAAGGGCGGGCATCTTTGCCCTCCCCCACAAGATTTATCATATTAAGATATGTACTTGATTTACTTGCAAAGTGCTGGATAAATCTCCTAATTAGTAATTAGTTATTCGGATCATTGGAAAAATAAGTTGCTGATGATTGAAGATTTTTTTCAACCAACACAGGTTCTCCCTTGACTCCTCCATGAGTCAGAGTACAAATCTTATAAAGGTTTTCACAGTCAAATATTGCCAAAATTAGCTCTTTCCCAGTTTGATATAGGGATGGTAATGGTTTACCTACCTCGCACTCCATATTCATTCCATTATCCAGCCACCGTAACTTCCAAATCCGCTTTTCAGTAATTGGTGCTTGAGCAAATTTAGCAATAGCACTATATACATCTTCGGCTCTAGTATGGTCGTTGGCGGCTGGAATAAAAAATTTCATAAGTTTTGGTTTTTAGTATTTGTTGATCTCAGCTACCAAGGTAACCTACTTCCATCCCAAGAGAAAAATTGTCCACTATCACCTTCCTGAAGTTGGTCAATGACAGACAGCAATTGAGTCACACAAAGTTCGACTGAAAATAGTTTTTCCGGTGGTACATTTCTCTGGAACGGACGGGATAGGCGTGTATCTGTGGTTCCAGGATGTAAAGTTACTACCAATGTTTGAGGACAGCTTCTGCCATACTCAATTGCTGCTGTTCGCATAAACATATTCAGTGCGGTTTTAGAAGCCCGATAGCCATACCAGCCACCAATTTCGTTGTCGCCAATACTAGCTAATTTAGCAGAAATACTGGCAAAAACGCTGTTTTCACGATGGCGAAATAAGGTTAACAGGTGTTTAGCGAGGAGAATAGATCCAATGCTGTTAATTTGGAAGTAACGCAGCAAATTTTCGGAATTAATCTGTTTTAAGCTTTTTTCAGGTTGGAAAGTGTCGTCATGCAATATTCCTACACAGTTAATCACTAAGTGTAATTTGTTGACTTCGGCTTTGATGCGTTGGACAACTTCGACAATTTGCGATTCTTCAGTAATATCCAGAGATAAACAAATTAATTTATCAGAATATTTGTTTTCTAATTCTATTAATTCCCCTGCGGATTCAATTTGACGATAGGTCGCATAAACTTTGGCAATTCTGTCATCTTGGAGCAGTTTTTTCACAAAACCTAGACCTATACCTTGGCTAGCGCCCACAATTAAGGCATTGACAGATTTAATTTTATTTCCAAAATACATTCATTTCATCTAAATTAAAACAGTTTAAATATAGCGTTTTTTCTGGAAAAAAACTACCAATTTATCCATCTGTATCTGCGGTTATACCAATTATTTGTGAGGTTGCATATTATTTCGACTGCTCCCCGCAAGCGAGGAGGGGAACTATAGGAATCCGGTTTAATTTATGAAAAAAATTAAGTCTTGTAGGGTGCGTTAGGATGAAATCCGTAACGCACCATTATTAAGGCTTTGGTGCGTTACGCTGCGCTAACACACCCTACGTGTTTGTTCAATAATCAAATAGTAGTCCTATAGATTTCTGGTTAAATTCTATTTATGCATCTTTATATTAAATTGCGATCATTTACTCATTGCGGGCATCTTTGCCCTCTCCACAAGAGTTATCATATTAAAATGTATGATGTAGCTAGCAAAATTTGCCAATTTTATTTACCAATACAGAATCTACTGAAAATCCGATCAAGTACCGATTCAGTAACTTGCTCTCCGGTGATTTCTCCTAATGCTTGAATCGCGCCACGTAAGTCAATTGTCCAGAAATCAAGGGGTAATTGATCAGCAATTGTTGCTTGTACCTGTTCTAGAGATATTTTAGCTTGAGTTAGGGCTGCTGCTTGCCTTTGGTTAATTGCTAAATCCATATCCGCAGCTTGCACTTTTCCGGTTTGCACTATGTTTAAAATTGCTGTTTCTAAGGCATCAATTCCTTGATTTTCTGCCGCTACTGTGGTAACAATTTGGTGAATATTATGGGGATATTTCCCAGAGTCAATAGATTCTGTTTCTACAAGGTCAATTTTATTGATGACTAGAATTAAGGGACGGTGTTGCACTTGTGCGTAAATTTCTTGGTCATCCTTCGTCCAACCTGCTGACGCATCAATGGTGAGTAATACTAAATCAGCTGCATTTGCTGCACGGCGCGATCGCTCTACGCCGATTTTTTCTACTTGGTCTACTGTTTCCCGAATGCCGGCTGTATCTAGCACCTGCACGGGAATCCCCCCGACAACGAGCTGAGACTCCACCACATCACGGGTTGTCCCTGGTAAATCAGTCACAATCGCGCGATCGCTCTGACTCCAAGCATTCAATAAACTAGATTTACCGACATTTGGTCGCCCCACAATTGCCACTTTTAACCCGGTTCGCAGCAGTTCGCCTTTGTCTTTTGTGGCTAAAAATCTGCTAATTTCTGCGGCAACGTGATCAATATCTGATATGATGGCTTCATGATCCAGCGGAGGTAAGTCTTCCTCAAAATCAATTCGAGCTTCAATTTCAGCCAGAATATCTAAACAGTGGTTGCGTAACTGCCGAATTGGAGCAGCTAATTTTCCCTGTAAACCAGCTAAAGCCGTTTGAGCTGCTTGGGGCGATCGCGCTCCGACTAAATCAGCAATACTTTCAGCTTGGGTTAAATCGAGTCGCCCATTCAAAAAGGCTCGGAGCGTAAATTCACCTGGTTGAGCAAGCCTAGCACCCTGTTCTAGACACAATTGTAAGACCTGCTGCACTGCCATAATTCCGCCGTGGCAATGGAATTCTACCACATCTTCACGAGTGTAAGAACGGGGTGCTTGCATGATTAATAACAGCGCTTCATCCACCAATGCTTGTGTGTGGGGATGGCGGATATGACCGTAAAGAATGCGGTGACTTTCCCAAACTTGCTGCCCAGGGGCGGAAAATAGAGCTTGTGCGATCGCCATTGCTTGGGAACCAGATACCCGTACAATACTAACGCTACCTTGTTGGGGAATTACAGCCGTGGCGATCGCGGCGATAGTTCCAGTAATAGCTAAGAGTTCCGACATGAGCGCCCTTGTTAGCAAAACATTTCATATATATGCTATTAGCGTAGCAGCAGTTTTATCATAGTCAATTAAGGGGACTTGATATTAAGAGTAGAGATTTACAGTATCAATCACAACTCTTAACTGATATTTTAAAGAGAGGAACTCACTATGGAACAAAAAATTGATTGCGCTCAAGCCTGCGTTAACGGCTGTATATTAGGGGATAAATGCCCCAATATCGAGTTTAGAGAAGCCACGAGCAAATTTATCGAAGAGACTTCTTTAGACCAAATGCTGGCGATGGCAGAAGAACGCCTGCGGAAAAAAATGACAGAACCACCTAAATGGGTTTTACCCGAAGACTTATAAACTCAGGGAGTAATTAGAGACGTGATTAATCGCGTCTCTACAAAGCATACAGTTCAGTGAAGCATTTCTTCCTTTTCTTTCTTGACTTTGCGTCCTTGGCGTTCTTGGCGGTTCGTTAAAAAAAATTGACTTGAACAAAGCGGAATAGATACATACACGGTGATTTTCTACTGAGTTTGAAAGATATTTTGCACCATTTTCTTATCCGTACTTGCAGCAGCTTGATCTAAAGCAGCAATTTCGCCAGAATCTAACAACCAACCCAAAGCACCAATATTTTGCTGCGCTTGTTCTAGACTTTTCGCCCCAGGGATAGGAATAGTACCCTTACAGATACACCAATTAATTGCTACCTGAGACATAGTTTTATTTCTAGATGCAGCCACCTCTCGTAAACATTCTAAAAGCGATCGCACTCCTGGCAAAAGCTGTCTAAATAATAAACCCCGGATACCCTTGGGTAAATTCCCTTTTTCCGCATATTTCCCCGTTAAAATCCCCAAAGCCAGAGGACTATAGGCGATTAACTTTATCCCCAATTGATCACAAACATCCTTCAGCCCTAATTCCGTCACAGGATAGGTAGATAGTAAAGAATACTGAACTTGCAGAGTTTTAATAGGAACACCCCGCGCCGCAAACTTTTGATGTACCCGTTGCAGGCGTTTAGGGCCATAATTAGATAAACCGACCCCCTTCACTAGACCTTGTTCGTATAAATCAGCCAAACCATCTAACAAACCTGATTCTTGCCAAGGTGCATAATTAGCCGTAGACCAGTGCATTTGCACCAAATCGACATTTTTGCCCAAACGTTGCGCCGAAGCCTGACAAGCCTTAACCATTGCTTGACGAGTCCATCTCCAAGGGTAAGCCGCCAGCTTAGTAGCAATGCAAATATGATCTTGATTTACCCCTTGATATTCCTGAGTAAATCGCCCCAACAGTAACTCACTGCGTCCATTTAATCGCCCAGTCCCGTAAGAATCGCCAGTATCAAACAAAGTTACACCGTTGCTGACACAGAGATTAAAAACAGCTTGTAACTGTTCATCCATGCTTTCATCATATCCCCAGAGTAATTGATTACCCCATGCCCAAGTGCCACAGCCCATACTGGGTAGAGATAGTTCTTGGCTAATCTGCATATTTACTCATTCTAGACATCCCTAACAACTAATTATCCAGTAAGAGACTTCCAAATAAAAAATTACCCTTCTCTTCCTTCTTACCTTTGCGCCTTTGCGCCTACTCTTCGAGAACGCCTCCGGCGAATGCGCGAAACAAATCCATATTCTCAAAGTTCAATTGAGACAACAAAAAACGCGATAAATGCTAAAGTCTGAAAATTGGGGTCAACTTGAGAACTTAAACCAAAAAACTAACTAAAGTATGGAAGCGCAAATCAGTAGTAACGAAATCATGGCTATGCGGGAAATATTGCAAGATTACACACCCGCACAGTATGCCCTAGATAACTTAGCCAGACACAACGGTAAAGTTGAACGCTCATTTGAGGATTTATGGATTGAGAAAAATGGCAGAACATTAATGTCAGAAGGCAAATCCATCTGGAAAGTCACGCTGAATGTACTGCGGAAAGAACTCTGCGGTGATGATGGCTTTAGTGGTCAACTCAAAGAATATACGAAAAATCCAGGAAGTTCACCGTTGCTGTCAGGTTTGATTGTCTCTCTAGTCGGTCTTGCAACCACAAGTGGATTACCAATTGATCCCGCCATCGCCACTGTAATTGTTTTGTATATACTCAAAATCGGATTAAATATATTTTGTGACTACACAGAACCACCTGCGGATAAGGTTGGAACTCTCCCACCGGGAGACTAATATGGTTTAGTTTTATCTTTAAATCTTAGCCCTTTCTTCGCTTGCGGGGAGGGGGAATGCGTTACTTCATGATTAATCTGGTAATGTGTCTAAAATTTGCCGTGCGATCGCTGCACGATATTCATCCTGATACTCAACAAATATCTCTAACGCTGTCTGCCAGTAAGCCTTCTCCTCTGGGTAATTTTCCTCTGCTGCTGCAAGTAGTCCTAATGTTGCGTAGGTTTTGGCTTGTTCATAGCGATCGCCATATTCGATAAAGATATTTAAAGCCTGTTGATAATTGCGTCGTGTCTCTTCATATTCATGCAATTTTTGGGCAACATATCCCAAATTGTGGCAGATTTTGGCTTGGGAATAGCGATCGCCATATTCGATGTAGATATTCAAAGCCTGTTGATAATTGCGCTGTGCTTCTTCATATTCTCGTAATTCTTGGGCAACATATCCCAACCCGTTATATGTGCTGGCTTGGGAATAGCGAGCTTCCGAAGGAAGAGCTTCGCTACCGCCATATTCTATTTTGATATTCAAAGCCAGTTGATAATTGCGCCGTGCTTCTTCATATTCTCGCAAATCTTGGGCAACTACTGCCAAATTGTGGTAGGTGCTGGCTTGGGAATAGCGATCGCCATATTCAATGTAGATATTCAAAGCCTGTTGATAATTGCACCGTGCCTCTTCATATTTTCGCAAATCTTGGGCAACCATTCCCAAATTATGGTAGATGATGGCTTGGGAATAGCGATCGCCATATTCGATGTAGATATTCAAAGCCTGTTGAAAATTGCGCCGTGCTTCTTCATATTCTCGTAAATTTTGGGCAACCATTCCCAAATTGTTGTAGGTTTTGGCTTGGGAATAGCGATCGCCATATTCGATGTAGATATTCAAAACCTGTTGATAATTGCGCCGTGCTTCTTCATATTCTCGCAATTCTTGGGCAACCATTCCCAACTGGTGGTAGGTGCCGGCTTGCCAAAGTTGTTTTTGTTTTTCTTCTATACCCATTAAGGTAGGAAAAATTTCTAAAGTCTTTTCGTAAGAACATTTAGCTTGCTGGTACTGCTTTACATCCTGTTGAAAATTACCCAGGCTACCAATTACCAATGCTATCTGATAACCTAATTCACCCTGGATAAATGCTGGGGGATAATTTTCTAAATTTTGACAAACCATTTCTGCCAACTTGAGTTTACTTTGGTGATCACTAATCAAATTAAAGTATTTATGTAAACAAAAGTAGATCCTAATACTTTCTTGTTTCTGCAAACAAATTTGTAGGGCATGATAAAGGTTTTCATATTCCCATCTACAGCAATATATACCCACTTGACGCTCTTGAGCATCTTTAGAATCCATTAAATGCTTATAATATTCTGCCCAACCTATATAGTAGTTTTTAAATCCCTCTTCTAAAGCTGCCTGTATTTTCTCATCAATAGATGCTAACTTAGTCTTTAAAAAATAGGGGAAAATAGGTTGAATTTTTAGAAAATCCTGATTATTATCAATCAGTGAGAGTAAGCCCCAGTTAATTGCCTCTTGAATGGCATCATTGAATTTATCAAAACAATAATCATTTAATGCTTCTAACTTTTGTAGTTCCTTGATGTAAATCGGAATAGCTGCTCGGATAATAAACCCACTAAAATAAGCCAAACACAGCAACAACTTCTGTGCATCTGGTGACAAATTACTGTGAGAATATTCCACACATTTCAAAATACTCTTAGTCTTATCCTCACTCACCACATCCAAATTGACATCAGCACTTTGCAACCCCTGCAAAATCTCCTGGGGTGATTGCCTTTGCAAATTCGTCAACACAACTTCCATCGCTAGGGGATACCCTGCCAACAATTTTATCAACTTTTCAAAATCGGCATCTTGACGAATCCCATCAACAAGGTGTGCAGCTACATTCCGTTCTAAAATTTTCTCTGCTAATTCCGTCCGGGCTTCTTGATCTAATCCTTGTAATTCATAAATATTCTGTTTAAAAGTCTGAGATTGTAGCCATTCTTCCCGACTCCGTGAACCCAAAACTACCCGCGTTTTACCACCTACCAACTTCCCGATAAAATCCCGAATTTGCAGACGTTCTGCCTCTGGTAAAGTATTTTGAATCGCCAGTTGTTGCCCAGTCACCGATTCCAAATTATCCAAAATCACAGCGTAAGCTGCACCCCGCAACTTTGCCACTAATTTCTGTACCTGTGCAGGCTGACTCATGGCTTGAAACTTCGCCTGTTCAAATTTACCATACACCTGCTGACCAATATCAAACAGAATTTGTGTCAGCGTCCAGGCTTTTTGGTCATAGCCAAAATAAAATACATCCTCAACAAAATGTGTCCTCTGCCACCATTCCCTTAAATAATTTAACAAAGTTGTTTTACCTGTTCCCCCCATACCTTGCAACAGCAAAACATTATGCCTGAGCAAAGCCTTCTCAATTTTGAGAATCTCCAAATCCCGACCAATAAATCCATATTCCGGCAAGGAGAAACGATATTGAATGGCAACAGATTCGTAATATTTCTCTTCTTCTTCCGGTGTAAACTGCCGTAAATTAAAATTCACTACCTGATGAGAATAAACCACAGGTAATAACCAATCTTCTAAATTAATATATTTATTGAAATAGGCTTTCCGTTCTTTATCATTGAACAGTTCCAGCCTCCCCAGCCTGATAGCTTCAGTCATGGGTTTATGATCAAACAAATGTTGATAAAGCTGCGACATCATCAACTTTGCCGCCGACACAGTGACAGAATACCCCATAGCCACCACCATCTGCATCCCTGCGGTCATTAACCGGCTTCCCAGACTGGTTTCACGAGTATCTTCACTTAACCCCTCCTCGCTGGCGGAGTTCTTAACCTGTTTCCCCGACTGACAAACACTGAGAATACACACAGGAATCCCCTTTCCTGTCAACAATGCGGCTAACTCTGAAGCTTCTACCAAATCAACTTTACCCTGAGACTCGCCCTCAAAGCAGACAAAAGCTTTCACCCCATCAAACGCCTGCAAATCACCACGTCCATAGCGCCCTTTATAAAAATAGCGTTCAGGTTTGCTGGGAGACTGAACCTGTTGATAATTTAGCAGCGCCCCGTGCATATCCAAATGAATGACGTGGTAAAATCCTGCACCTTTTTCTTGTAAATGCCTAGACAAACTTTCGTAAGTTCCCGGACGCAGCAACTCTACATTTACCCGCAATTTGCTATTGTCAATCAACTTTATCAACGGGCGGGAAATAGTCCGATAGCCCACATCCCTTTCCTCATCTGGACGCGCCACCACCACCAGCAGATTAATCACAGGCGATGACTGCACATTAGCTGAAACTGGTGGTGCAGGTCTGACATTCTTCCGCAACATTACACAGTCTACCGCCAGTGGTCGGCTTAAATCTGGGTCTTGTAGAGCTTCCCAGTGTAGGGCGTGAAATTCTGGGGTTTTCGCCACGATTTCAATCTGTACTTGACTCAGATTACCCCGCAGTTGTCGATATAAGCTGTAAGCATTGAAATCTGCCTGAAAAAGTTGCTTAAATAGGCTTTCACCGTATATTTTAACGCTGGCTGCTGCCCTCTCTGCAATGACAGTATCACTAAAAGGAAACGTTACCCATTCTTCAAAATACCACTCTAGTAGTTTTTCTTCCTTGGGGGTAAAGGGGTCAGTAATCGTCACTGGGTATTCTCCGCCATCAAATTTGAGAATTACTGCAAATCCGGTATCTATTCGCCCTTCTTCCCGAATTGTGATGACTGTCATGGGTTAAGCTTGTCCGCAGGTATGATTACACACCTACATACTACATAATATTTTTCGTGATTTTCGGATAACCACAAAAAACAGCGCTTTTACCCAAACTATGCCAGAATATTGCTTGCTATCAGGTTTAATTGTCTCTCTAGTCGGTCTTGCAACCACAAATGGATTACCAATTGATCGGGCGATCGCCACTGTAATTGTTTTGTATATACTCAAAATCGGATTAAATATATTTTGTGACTACACAGAACCACCTGCGGAAAAATTTGAAACTTTCCCACCAATAAATTAATATGCTAGCTTAATTTTATTTTTAAATCTTAGAGGAGGTTGGAAAGATTAATCCCTGAAAAGCCATCTAGTAAAGCACGGTATCAATAGAGATCACCTGATTTTTCAATACCGTGCAGAATTACTAGTTACATGAAGCGATGAAAGTCATTAGTATCCAGAACTGATTGACTTGGCTAAGTAGGTAACATGACCAATTGCATATGTGGTCACAAACACTTCTGCTAACTTAGTCAGTGTGGAAATATCGCTGACATAGCCGCTGGTGCTACCACCGGAGATGGAATCTACATCTTTGAGTTCATTGAAAAAACTTTCAGAATCTTGAAATAATTCTACACCAGCATTGTTTAGTTCAGACAGAGTAATGTTTGCCATTTTATTTGCTCCTCAAGCATTTATGACGATAATTTTCAACTTGACTGGCTCTCTGAGATGATTAGTCAATAAATTCATCTCAGAAAAGCCATCTAGTAAAGCACGGCATCAATCAAGATATTATTTATCAGCTTTGAAAAAGCCGATAATCATAGCTTATTTACTGTTGAATACCGTGCAGAATTACTAGTTAAATGAAGCGATGAAAGTCATTAGTATCCAGAACTGATTGACTTGGCTAAGTAGGTAACATGACCAATTGCATATGTGGTCACAAACGCTTCTGCCAACTTAGTCAGTGTAGAAATATCGCTGACATAGCCGCTGTAGGTGTCGGTGCTACCACCGGAGATGGAA